>JAHEXN010000080.1 GCA_023252095.1 Actinomycetes bacterium
GTCGTGCCGAGCTGGGCGGTCGCGCGGCGGTAGAGGTCGATGTACGGCGCGAACCGGGCCGGGGACCCGCCGATGATGGCGAGCATCAGGGGCAGGCCGTAGCGAGCCGTGCGGACCACGGACTCCGGCGACCCGCCGACGCCGATCCAGGTGTCGAGGTGGCCCGACTCGGTCTTGGGGTGGACGTCCGCGTCCTGCAGGGCGGCGCGCGTCGTGCCGCTCCACGTCACGGGCTGCTCCTCGAGCAGCTTCGCGAACAGCTCGACCTTCTCCTCGAAGAGTGTGTCGTAGTCGGCCATGTCGTAGCCGAAGAGCGGGAAGGACTCCGTGAAGGACCCACGTCCGAGGATGACCTGGGCGCGGCCGTTGGAGAGGGCGTCGAGGGTCGAGAAGCGCTGGAACACGCGCACCGGGTCGTCGGAGGACAGCACCGTGACGCCGGAGGCCAGGGTGATGTTCTCGGTGCGGGTCGCGATGCCGGCCAGCACGGTCTCGGGGCTCGAGATCGCGTACTCGGGGCGGTGGTGCTCGCCGAGCGCTATGACGTCGATGCCGACCTGATCGGCGAGCACGGCCTCGTCCACGACCTGGCGGATGGCCTGCGCCGGCGTGAGGAGGTTGCCGTGGTCGTCCTCCGGCATGTCGCCGAAAGTGTCGATCCCGAAGGTCACGGGGCGCATGCTGGCTCCAGTCGCAGAAGTTGAAGGTTCATCTACCTTAACCACTCCGCCAGTCTTTCATTCCCGAGCGGCGCCCGCGTGGACGCCCAGCGTGGGCGTACGATCATCAGATCACCGGCGGGAGCAGCTGCGGTGACGACCACGAAGGGCGTGGAGCATGGCGAGGTACAGCGAGGCGCACAAGGTCGAGACGCGCGCCCGCATCGTCGAGACGGCCGGCCGGCGCTTCAAGTGCGACGGCATCGACGGCTCGGGCGTTGCGGTCCTCATGAAGGACGCCGGCTTGACCAACGGCGCCTTCTACGCGCACTTCCCGTCGAAGGACGCCCTGGTCGCCGAGGTCGTGGCCGCGGAGCTCGCGACGCAGCTCGCGGCGTACGACGAGCTCCCGCCCGGCCGGGCCGGTGTCGAGCAGATCGTGCGGCGCTACCTCTCGGTCGAGCACCGCGATGCCGTGGCGGCGGGATGTCCTTCGGCCGCACTCCTCGACGAGATCGCGCGCAGCGACGAGGCGGTCCGGGCCGCGTACGACGCCGGCGTGGCGGAGGTCGTGGAGGCGATGGCGCGGCGGCTCGAGGGCACGTCGCGGCTGGAGGGCGACAGCTTGCGGACGCAGGTTCTCAGCGCCTACGCCCTCATGATCGGGACGCTGCAGGTCGCGCGTTCCCTGGTCGACGACGCCTGCTCCCGCGCGGTGCTCGAGCGGGGCGTCGACAACGTGCTTGCCCTTCTGGCGTGATCGCCGGAGGGGGGGTTGCGGGAACGCGTTTCGCGATAGGCGTACGATCGTCATACAAAGACGACCGGGCCGAGCCGGGCCCGCACAGGAGGACGCATGACGACGTTGACCCACCAGACCGTGCTGGTGACCGGAGCGAACCGCGGGATCGGGGCGGAGTTCGTGGCGCAACTCCTCGAGCGCGGCGTGGCGAAGGTCTACGCCGCGGCGCGCGACCCGCGCAGCATCGACCCGACGGATCCCCGGGTCGTGCCGCTCGAGCTCGACGTGGCCGACGAGGAGTCCATTGCCCGCGCCGCGGAGGCCGCGGCCGACGTCAGCATCCTGGTCAACAACGCCGGCGTCTCGCTCGCTGCGCCGATCCACTCCACGGACCCCGCCTCCCTGCGGCAGGAGATGGAGGTCAACTTCTTCGGTCCGGTGGCCGTCGCAGCCGCCTTCGCCGACCGGGTCGCCGAGCGCTCAGGTGCCGTGATCAATGTCGCGTCGGCTCTCTCGTGGTTCGCGCTGGGCGGCACCTACAGCGCCTCCAAGGCGGCGCTGTGGTCGGCCACCGACTCGCTGCGGCTGGAGCTTGCGCCGCGCGGCGTGCAGGTCCTGGGCGTCCACATGGGTTACGTCGACACCGACATGACGAGCGGGGTCGAGGCGCCGAAGGCCGCGCCGAGCGACATCGTGCGGCAGGTCCTGGACGGACTTGAGTCGGGGGCTCAGGAGGTCCTCGCCGACGACACCGCACGCCAGGTGCGCTCCGGGCTCCACCTTCCGGTGGGCGAGCGCTACGCGGCCTTCTTGCCGCAGGCCCGCTGACGACGGTCCACGACCGCCAGTCCTCAGGTGATCCGCTGCGGGTGGCTGTAGACGTTGAAGGCGCCGCGGCGTGAGAAGGCGACGAGGGTGACGCCGGCCTGCTCCGCCAGGTCGACCGCGAGCGACGACGGTGCGCTGACGGCGGCCAGCACCGGGATGCCGGCCATCGCAGCCTTCTGGACGAGCTCGAACGAGGCGCGGCCCGAGACCTGCAGGACGTGACCGGCGAGGGGGAGCAGGCCTTGCCGAACAGCGTTGCCGACGACCTTGTCGACCGCGTTGTGGCGCCCGACGTCCTCGCGCACCGCGACGAGGCGGCCGTCGGCCGCGAACAATCCGGCGGCGTGCAGCCCGCCGGTGGCGTCGAACGCGGCCTGAGCCTCGCGCAGGAGGTCGGGGAGGGCTCCGACGACGTGGGCCGTGACCTCGACGTCGTCACGCGTGACGTCGAACCGGGACGTCGTGGTGACCGCGTCGATCGACGCGAGTCCGCACACGCCGCACGAGCTCGTCGTGTAGACGTGGCGCTGGCGGTCCATCGCGACCATCGCGCCCGGCCCGACCACGGAGGCGTCCACGACGCCGCCTTCGGCGTCCTCGACGACGGAGACCGTGCTCAGGTCGGACCCCGCGCCGACGACCCCCTCCGAGACCAGGAAGCCGGCTGCGAGGTCGAGGTCGTGGCCCGGCGTGCGCATCGTGACGGCGTAGCCGCGGCCGTTGACCCGGATCTCCAACGGCGCCTCGACGGCGACCTGGTCGTCGACCGCTGCGACACCGTCAGCGGCGAAGCGCCACACGGTGCGGCCGGCGACCGCGCCGGTCGTGGTCGTCCCGGTCACGCCGACCTCGGCTCGAGCCGCACGACGATGCTCTTGGACGTCGGGGTGTTGCTGTCGATCGCGGTCGAGTCGAGCGGGACCAGCAGGTTCGTCTCGGGGTAGTAGGCGGCCGCCGTGCCCCGGGGGGTGTCGTACGCCACGACGCGGAACGACGGGGCGAGGCGGTGGTCGCCGTCGGACCACACCGACCGCAGGTCGACGACCTGGCCGTCGCGCAGGTCGAACGCGGCGATGTCGTCGGGATGGACGAACACGACCCGGCGGCCGCCCTCGATGCCGCGATAGCGGTCCGAGAAGCCATAGATCGTGGTGTTGTACTGGTCGTGGCTGCGCATCGTCTGCAGGAGCAGGTGCCCCTCGGGGACGTGCAGCACCTCGATGGGTGAGACGGCCAGCTCGCCCCGGCCACTGGGGGTCACGAACGTCCGCGTGTCTCGCGGCGGGTGCGGCAGGACGAAGCCGCCCGGTTGCTCGGCCCGCCGGCTGTAGTCCTCGAAGCCGGGGATGACCCGCGAGATGTGGTCGCGCACGACCTCGTAGTCCTCGGCCATCTGCTGCCACCTGACCCCGTGCCGATCATCGCCGTCGGGACCGCGCAGGGTCGCCGCCGCGATCCCGGCCACGATGGCGGTCTCGCTCCGCAGGTGCGGCGAGGCCGGGGCGAGCACGCCGCGCGAGGCGTGGACCGCTGACATCGAGTCCTCGACCGTGACGAACTGCTCGCCGGTGGCGCGTTCGTCGATCTCGGTGCGACCCAGGGTCGGCAGGATCAGCGCGGTGCCGCCCGTCACGAGGTGGGAGCGGTTGAGCTTGGTCGAGATCTGCACTGTCAGGTCGGTGCTGCGGAGGGCCGCAGCGGTGATGGTGGTGTCGGGTGCCGCGTGCAGGAAGTTGCCACCCAGCCCGAGGAACACCCGCACGGCGCCGTCGCGCATCGCGCGGATCGTCTCGACCGTGTCGAGGCCGTGCTCGCGCGGCACGGCGAAGCCGAACTCCCGCTCGAGGGCGTCGAGCAGCGCCTCCGGGGGCTTTTCGAAGATGCCCATCGTGCGGTCGCCCTGGACGTTGGAGTGCCCGCGCACGGGGCAGACGCCTGCGCCCCGCTTGCCGATGTCGCCGCGCACCAGGGCGAGGTTCACGACCTCCTTGATCGTCGCGACGGAGTTGCGGTGTTGCGTCAGCCCCATGGCCCAGCAGTAGATCGTGGCGCTCGATCCGCGGATCATGTCGGCCGCCTCGGTGATCTGCGCACGGGTGAGGCCGGTGGCGGTCTCGACTGTGGCCCAGTCGACGGCCGCGACGTGGGCAGCCCAGGCGTCATAACCGGCGGTATGCGTCTCGACGAACTCGTGGTCGATCGCGTCCCACTCGACCAGCAGTGATCCGATCGCCTGGAACAGGGCGAGGTCGCCGTTGATCCGGATCGGCAGGAACAGGTCGGTCAGGTCGGTGCCGCGGCCCACGACCCCGCGGGGTTTCTGCGGGTTGCGGAAGTTGACCAGCCCTGCTTCTCGCAACGGATTGATCGAGATGATCTTTGCGCCCCGACGCTTGGCCGTCTCGAGCGCGGACAGCATGCGCGGGTGGTTGGTGCCCGGGTTCTGCCCGGCCATCACGATCACCTCGGCGTCGTAGAGGTCGCGCAGGGTCACCGAGCCCTTGCCGATGCCGATCGACTCCCCCAGGGCGACGCTGGTCGACTCGTGACACATGTTCGAGCAGTCCGGCAGGTTGTTGGTGCCGAAGGCCCGGACGAAGAGCTGGTACGTGAACGCCGCCTCGTTCGAGGCCCGCCCCGAGGTATAGAACGTGGCCTGGTCCGGTGACGTGAGCCCATTGAGGTGCTGCGCGACCAAGGAGAAGGCGTCGTCCCAGTCGATCGGCTCGTAGTGCGTGCCGCCGGGTCGCTTGACCATCGGGTGCGTGATGCGCCCGGCCTGGCCGAGCCAGTGCTCGTCGTGACGGTCGAGCTCAGCGATCGAGTGCTGGGCGAAGAACTCCGGCGTCGCCCGCGCCGTCGTGCCCTCCTCCGCCACGGCCTTGGCGCCGTTCTCGCAGAACTCCGCCGTGTGCCGGTGCTCCGGGTCGGGGTCCGGCCACGCGCAGCTCATGCAGTCGAAGCCGTCGGCCTGGTTCAGCTTGAGCAGGGCCTTGGTCGCTCGCGTGGCGCCCATGTGTCCGACGGCGCGCTGCATCGCGACCCGCACGCCCGTCACGCCGGCGGCGGCCGACTTCGCGTCGTGCACCTCCAGCTGGGACTCGTCGGCAGCGCCGAAGAGCTCGACAGCGTCCGATCGGCCACCATCCTGCTCGGGCATCGTCGTCCTCTCCGAGGAGTACGCGTCGTGTCGCGCGACACGGCCCTTCCACCATCTCACTCGATGGCACGGACCGCGTGGCGACGCCACGGGCCCGGCCGGTGGCGAGTAGGCCCCGTGGGACTCGAACCCACAACCCGCGGATTAAAAGTCCGCTGCTCTGCCAATTGAGCTAGAGGCCCTGACGCGTCACAGTGTGCCACCGGTTGGCCTCGACATGAGCGTGGACCGGCCGGGTGGGAGTCCTCGCCGGGTGGGGGAATCCGTCCTCGTGCCGCCGAGGGCAGCGATACCCTGGAGACCCGGGGGAGAAGTGAGGGAGGGCATGACGGAACCGTTGGACGAGCGGCTGCGCGACGACGCGGCGCTCGACGAGATCGAGCTGACGAGCCGCCTCATGATTGCCGCGACCTCGAAGGACGCCCATCTCACGCAGGCCGAGGTCGACGAGATCCTCGGCATCACCCAGGACTGACCCTCGGTGGAGGTGCCGCGTTGGTGACAGGGCGGTGAACCCCTAGCATGGTCTCGGCCAACTGACCGTTGACAGGAGCTAGGCGTGCGCTTCCGCATCCGACCGGTGGAGACGTCGTTCTACGACCTCTTCTCCGAAGCCGCCAACCACCTCGTGGCAGGCGCTGACCTGCTGGCGAGCATCCTCGAGGAGGGTGTCGATCGCGAGGCCCTGTCCGAGCGCATGCGCGAGGCCGAGCACCAGGCCGACGAGACGACGCACAGCATCGTCCGCCTCGTGAACAGCACGTTCGTCACGCCCTTCGACCGCGAGGACATCTACTCGCTCGCCGGTGCGCTCGACGACGTCATGGACTTCATGGAGGAGACGGTCGACTCGATCGTCCTCTACGACGTCCACGAGTTCCCGCCGTACTTCGCCGAGCAGCTCGACGTCCTGCAGCGGGCCTCGCGGCTCACCGCCGACTCGATGCCGCGCCTGCGCACGATGAAGAACCTCGACGAGTACTGGATCGAGATCAACCGGCTCGAGAACGAGGGCGACCGCAACCACCGGCGCATCCTCGCCCACCTGTTCGGCGGCTCCTACAAGGCGATGCAGGTCCTCAAGATGAAGGACGTCGTCGAGTCGGTCGAGCAGGGCATCGACGCGTTGGAGACGGTCGCCAACATCGTCGAGCAGATCGCCGTCAAGGAGTCCTGACAGGTGGACACGGTCCTGGCGATGGTGATCGCCGTCGTCGTGATCGCCCTGGTGTTCGACTACACCAACGGCTTCCACGACGCCGCCAACGCGATCGCCACGTCGGTCTCGACGCGGGCCCTGACGCCGCGCGTGGCCCTGGCCATGGCGGCCATCCTCAACTTCGTGGGCGCCCTGCTGGGCGTCGAGGTCGCCAAGACGATCCAGGGGATCATCGACATCGACGGGGTCACGAGCGTCTCCGACGCCGACCGTGCCCACGCCCTGACAATCGTCCTCGCGGCCCTGATCGGCGCGATCACCTGGAACCTCATCACGTGGTACTTCGGCATCCCGTCGTCGTCCTCGCACGCCCTGATCGGCGGCATCGTCGGCGCCGGCATCGCCTCGTCCACCGCGGTCTCGTGGGACACGCTGGTCGAGAAGGTCGCCATCCCGATGGTGCTTTCGCCGCTACTCGGCTTCATCGGCGCGTTCGCGTTCATGACGGCGATCATGTGGGGCTTCCGCAAGGCCAATCCGCACAAGGTCTCGCGCGGCTTCCGCCACGCGCAGACCGTCTCGGCCGCGGGCATGTCGCTCGGCCACGGCCTGCAGGACGCGCAGAAGACGATGGGCGTCATCGTCCTGGCGCTCGTTGCCGGCGGTTTCCACGACGGTGAGGGCGTGCCGTTCTGGGTCATCGTCGCGGCCGCCTCGGCCATCGCGGCGGGCACCTACTCCGGCGGCTGGCGCATCATGCGCACGCTCGGCCGGCGCATCATCGACCTCGACCCGCCCCGTGGCTTCGCCGCCGAGGGCGTGGCCGCCACGGTGCTCTACGTCATGGCGATCGGCCTGCACGCGCCCGTCTCCACGACGCACACGATCACGTCGGCCATCATGGGCGCTGGCGCCACCAAGCGCTTCACGGCGGTGCGCTGGGGCGTCGCCCGGGGCATCGTCGTCGCATGGGTCGTCACGATCCCGGCCGCCGCTGCGGTCTCGGCCGTCACGTACTTCGTCGCCCGCACGTTCCTGCCGTAGTCACGCGATCTCGCGAGCTCTGCGAGCGACGATCGCGGGAGGTCGAGTGGTCCACCGGCGAAGCCGGTCAGCAGTATCGAGACCAGGTCGGGTGCTAGATCTCGGTCGGACGGGCCGGGGCCGACCGGGTGCCGTCAGGTGCGGAGGTCTCGGTACGGGATCGGGCGCGACCGCCCTCACCCACTCGACCAGCGGGGTGGTGACCACCGGTGGCGCGGGTACGACGAAGGCCCCCGCCTTGGGGCGGGGGCCTTCGGGCCGTGGCCCTTGCGGGCCTGTGGCTCGCGCTACGGGGAGCCGACCGGGTGTCGTCTGCCGACCGGCTTCGCCGGTGTCGCGCTCGACCTGGGTTCACGCTCGGTCGCTGCGCGACCTCGGTTCACCCAAAACGACCCTGGATGTAGGCCTCGGTGGCGGGGTTGTCGGGGTTCGAGAAGATCTTCTCGGTCCGCCCCGACTCGACGAGCTTGCCGGGCTGGCCGACGCCCGCGAGGTTGAAGAACGCCGTGTCGTCGCTGACGCGGGCGGCCTGCTGCATGTTGTGGGTCACGATCACGATCGTGTACTCGGTCTTGAGCTCGTGGATCAGGTCCTCGATGACGCTCGTGGAGATCGGGTCGAGGGCCGAGCACGGCTCGTCCATCAGCAGGATCTCGGGCTGCACCGCCACCGCGCGGGCGATGCACAGACGCTGCTGCTGACCGCCCGACAGGCCCGAGCCGGGACGGTTGAGGCGGTCCTTGACCTCGGCCCACAGGCCGGCCTGGCGCAGGGCGCGCTCGACGGTGTCGTCGGCCTCGGACTTCTTCATCTTCTTGCTGTTGAGCTTCTGGCCCGCGAGCACGTTGTCGTAGATGCTCATCGTCGGGAAGGGGTTCGGGCGCTGGAAGACCATGCCGATCAGGCGGCGCACGTTGACCGGGTCCATGTCGGCCGCGTACAGGTCGGTGCCGTCGACCAGCACCTTGCCGTCGACGTGGGCGCCCTTGATGACCTCGTGCATGCGGTTCAGCGAGCGCAGGAAGGTCGACTTGCCGCAGCCCGACGGGCCGATGAAGGCCGTCACGGACTTCGCGGGGATCGTGATGTTGACACCCTCGACCGCGAGGAAGTCGCCGTAGTAGATGTTCAGGTCTGAGACGTCGATGCTCTTGGCCATCGATTTTCCTTTCAGAGCCCGAGCCGCGCGGCGCGGTCGGTCGTGACGAGGGGGAAACGGGCGGGGGAGGGGCGGCGGCTCATCGCTCGCCCTTGGGGGAGAAGAAGTAGCTCACGGCGCGGGCCACGAGGTTGAGCAGCATCACGATGATGATGAGCACGAGCGCCGCGCCCCAGCCGCGGTCGATGCTGGCCTCGGGCGGCACGCCGGGGAACTTGACCGAGAAGTACGTGAAGACCGGCAGGGTCGTCATGCGCTCGGAGAACAGGTTGAAGTTCACCGAGTCGGTCAGGCCCGCGATGATGAGCAGCGGGGCCGTCTCACCGATCACACGGGCGATCGCGAGGGTCACGCCCGTCACGATGCCGGAGATCGCGGTCGGGAGCACGACCTTGACCACGGTGCGCCACTTCGGCACGCCGAGGGCGAAGGCCGCCTCGCGCAGCTCGTTCGGCACGAGCTTGAGCATCTCCTCGCACGCGCGCACGACGATGGGCACCATGAGCACGGCCAGCGCGACCGCGCCGCCGATGCCCACCCGGACGCCCTCGCCGAAGAAGATCACGAACAGCGCGTACGCGAAGAGGCCGGCGACGATCGACGGGATGCCCGTCATGACGTCGACCAGGAACGTGATCCAGCGCGAGAGCCGGTTGCCGGCGCCGTACTCGACCAGGTAGATCGCGGTGAACAGGCCGATCGGGACCGAGATGACGGTGGCGGCCGCCGTGATGAGCAGCGTGCCCACGAGCGCGTGGTAGATACCGCCGCCCTCGCCGACCACGTTGCGCATCGAGTACGTGAAGAACTCGGCGTTCAGCTGTGGTCCGCCGCGACTGATCACGAGCGCCAGGATCGAGCCGAGCGGGATGAGCGCCAAACCGAACGCGCTCGCCACGAGCAGCGTCACGGTGCGGTCGGCGGCCTTGCGACCGCCCTCCACGACGCGGGACGCGATGGGCAGCGCCCAGGTCAGCAACCAAGCGACGATCACGGCCTGCGCGATCGAGAGGGGGCCAGCGACCGTGAGCGCGACGCCTGCGAGCACGGCGCCCACGAGGATCGCCTTGGGCAGGTAGGTCGGAAGCTGGTGCTCCTGCAGCTCGCGCTGCAGGTCGGGCTCGGGCGTCCGCTGGAGCGTCGTGGTCATCAGTTGGCTCCCGAGAAGTCCTTGCGGCGCTCCACGATGGCGCGCGCGACGAAGTTGGCGGCGAAGGTGATCACGAAGAGCACCAGGCCCGTGGCGATCAGCACGTTGGTGAAGGTGCCGAAGGCCTCGGGGAACTGCAGGGCGATGTTGGCGGCGATCGTGCTGGGGTTCGTGCTGCCGATCAGGTTGAACGTCACGACGCCCGAGGCCGACAGCACCATCGCGACAGCCATGGTCTCGCCCAGCGCGCGACCGAGGCCGAGCATCGAGGCCGACACGATGCCCGAGCGGGCGTAGGGGAAGACCGACAGTCGGACCATCTCCCAGCGGGTCGCGCCGAGGGCCAACGCGGCTTCCTCGTGCAGACGGGGGGTCTGCAGGAAGATCTCGCGGCAGATCGCGGTGATGATCGGCAGGACCATGACCGCGAGCACGAGGCTCGCGGTCAGGATGCTGTTGGCCGACACACCGCCGGACGGGTTTCCGGCGAAGAAGGGGATGAAGCCCAGGTGGTCGGCGAGCCACTGGTAGAACGGCGCGAGCTCGCGCGACAGGAACAGCAGGCCCCAGAGGCCGTACACGACCGAGGGCACGGCGGCCAGGAGGTCGATGACGTAGCCGAGGGTCGAGCTGAGTCGACGCGGGGCGTAGTGCGAGATGTAGAGGGCCACGCCGATCGCGACGGGCACCGCGATCAGGAGCGCGATGACCGCGGCCCACACCGTGCCGAAGACCAGGGGCCAGACGTAGGCGAAGAAGTTCTTGCCACCGGTCTTGCCGCCGAGGTCGTCGGGGGAGGCGGTGATGCCGGGCAGACCCTCGAGCGTGAGGAAGATCGCGACACCGAGCAGGGTCAGCAGGATCAGGATTCCGGCGCTCGTGGAGAGGCCTTCGAAGATGCGGTCGCCTGGACGGCGAACGGGACGAGGGGCCTGCTTCTCCCGCTCGGTCGTGCTGCTCACGGCGTTCCTTCTTTCGGCAGAACTGGTGGGGGTGGGTGGGGGTGGACCCCGTGGAGGCCGGTCGGTGAGGTCTTCAGACTCTCACCGACCGGCCTCCGACGGAATCAGCTGGCCTTGATCGTCTCGACGGCAGCCTGGGCCTTCGTGGCGATGTCGCCACCGATCGGTGCGGCGCCGGCGTCGGCAGCGGCCTTCTCCTGGCCCTCGGAGCTCACGAGGTAGCTCAGCCAGCCCTTGACGAGCTCGGCCTTCTTGGCGTCCTCGTAGGTCTGGCAGGCGATCGCGTACGAGACCAGGACGACGGGGTAGACGCCAGCCTCCTCGGTCGCGCGGTCGATCTGGAGCGCGAGGTCGGTCTCGCTGCGGCCCGCGATGGGCTCGGACTTCTCGAGGATCGCGGCAGCGGCCTCGGGCGAGTACTCGACGAACGTGTCACCGACCTTGACGGCCGCGGTGGAGAGGTCGCCAGCCTGGCTGGCGTCGGCGTACGTGATCGCGTTCTCGGTGGCCTTGACGCGGTCGATGACGCCCGCGGTGCCCTGGGCGCTCTCACCCTCGGGCGTGGGCCAGGTCTCGACCTCGCCCGCGGTCCACGAGCCGCCCGAGGTCTCCTCGAGGTAGGCCGTGAAGTTCTTCGTGGTGCCCGAGTCGTCGGAGCGGTGCACGGGGATGATCGACGCCGACGGCAGCTTGGCGTCGGGGTTGTCGGCGACGATGGCCGGGTCGTCCCACTTCGTGATGGTGCCCTCGAAGATGGCGCCAATCGTCTGGGACGACAGGTTCAGCTTGTCGACGCCCTTGACGTTGAACGCGACCGCGATGGGGCTGACGTAGACGGGGACCTCGACGACCTCGCCGCCGCAACGCTCCTTGGCCTTCACGAGCTCCTCGTCGTCGAGGGG
>JAHEXN010000081.1 GCA_023252095.1 Actinomycetes bacterium
CAGCCGCACCGCGGTGATGACTTTGACGTCGAGGTAGCGGCGCCACTCCTCGTCCTCGATCTCTAGGGCGGGCCGAGCCTCGAATATGCCGAGGTTGTTGACCAGGACGTCGACGTCCGGGAGCAGCTCGAGCAGGGCGGCGGTGCCGCCGTCGGTCGTGACGTCGGCGGGGGCCTCGATGACCGTTTCGGCACCGCTCGCGGAGCGGACGACGTCGGCGGCGGCCGCGACCTTCTCGGCGGTGCGACCGTTGACGGCGACGACTGCACCGGCTCGCGCGAGCCCGGTCGCGATGGCGAGTCCGATGCCTTGGGTCGAGCCGGTCACGAGGGCGGTGCGGCCGGTGAGATCGATCTGCATGCTCGCCACGGTAGCTCCGGGCGCGACGGCATCCCGGTTGCGGTTGGTTGCGGCCGTCCCTCCTGACCTGAGGCTTGGCCTGTCGGGGGCGACTCGCCTAGGGTTGTGGGCGGCGGGTCTTCCACGCTGGCTCCAGCACCGGGCCCTCGGGACGCTCTCCTGCTCGTCGCGGCTCGACGCCGCCCGAGCGACGTCGAGCCGATGGTGGGGGATTCATGGAGCAGCCGGAGCTGGTGCTCGAGGTCGAGGTGGGTGACCACCACACGACCGTCACGGTGGCCGGGGACATCGATCTCCTGACGGCCGAGCGATTCCGGGACTTTGCGTGTGACGAGATCGCGGCGCACCCGAAGTCGGCCGTGATCGACATGACGGGCGTGGGATTCGTGGACTCCTCCGGGATCAGCGCCCTCGTCGCGATCCGGCGGCACGCGGACGCCTTGGGGCTCTCGGTCGTGGTCGAGCCCTCGCGGCGCGTGCAGGCGGCGCTGAAGCTCGCAGGCCTCACGGAGATCTTCCAGTCCGACCACCCGGACGATCCCGGCACGTCGCAGCCTGCCTGAGACGAGAGCGCCGCCTCATCCGCGGGCGTGCAGGTGGCCGGTGGCGGACACCGCCAGCGTGATCGCGGCTGACACGAGAAGCCCGGCACCGAGGTGCACGTGGAGTGCGGCCGCTCCGAACAGGGCGCCGAGGAGGATCAGGACGATGGCCCCGGCGCGCCGGGCGCTGCCGCCGCCCTGGCCGGAGCCGAGCACCGAGTCGGCCGCGAGCCCCGTGATGGTCGAGGTCACGACGACGGTCGTGACGTCCTTGACCGCCAGGAATCGGGCCGTCGCGGCCTGCACGCCCATCGCGGCGCCGAGCACCGTCGTCGTCGTGACGATGCCCGCGTCGGTGAGGTCCGACGAGAACCCGAGCAGCAGTCCACCGACGACCAGCATGACGGTCCCGACCGCGCCGAACAGCACCGTCGTGCGGTTCGTCCACCCCGGCCGTGCGGTGCGCAGCACGCGCCCACCGAGCGCGGCGCCGGCCATGAAGCCCACGAGCGCCAGCGCCGGCCCGAGCACGGGAAGGTCGTCGGCGCCCGTCAGCGCCATCCCCAGGATCACGACGTTGCCGGTCATGTTGCCCGTGAAGACCCGGTCGAGGCCGAGGTAGCCGACGGCGTCGACGAGCCCGGTCGAGAACGTCAGCGCGAGCATCAGGACGAGGTGGAGTCGTGCGGCCGGAACGGCGGCGAGGCGGTGCATCACACCGACGATGGTCCGCTGTTCGTGTGCCGATTTCGTCACGGGGCTGTGACATGACGGTCCTACGCTGACGCGATGATCCTCCAGCCCGGCACCGCCGTCCCCGACGGCTCGACCTATCTGGCCTCCACTCCTGACCACGTGCGGTGGGGTCGCCTGCCGTGCGCGGCCGACGCCCCGGTGCTGTCGGTCGAGAGTGGCAGCGAGGTCGTGATCGACACGATCAGCCACGAGGGCATCCTCGAGGACCAGGGCCGTGACCCCCGGGCGTTCTTCGCGGCCCACGGCGTCGAGGGGAGCGACGTGCTCGAGGACGCGGTGGCGCTGGCCGCGTCGGACCATCCCCGGACCTGGGGCGTCGACGGCCCGCACGTCGTGACCGGTCCGATCGAGGTCAGCGGCGCCGAGGTCGGCGACCTGCTCGCGATGCACGTCCTCGAGACCCTGCCGCGGGTGCCGTACGGCGTCGTGTCGAACCGGCACGGCAAGGGGGCGCTTCCGGGCGAGTACCCGCTCGACGGGGACGTCTTCAGCGCCTTCTGCTCCGTGGGCGAGCGTGACGGGCGTGCGGTGGGTGTCCTGCCGGTGGCGCCGGGATCCGAGCGGACGGTGGCCTTCGACCTGCATCCCTTCCTCGGGACCATGGGGGTCGCGGTTGCCGGCGCCGAGCGACCGCACTCCGTGCCGCCGGGACCCTTCGGCGGCAACATCGACATCAACCTCCTGACCGTCGGGTCGACCCTGTACCTGCCGGTGCAGGTGACGGGTGCGCTCGCCTACGTGGGCGACCCGCACTTCGCGCAGGGTGACGGGGAGGTCGCGCTGACCGCGATGGAGGCGTCGCTGCGGGTCCGGATCGGCCTCGAGGTCATCGCCCGGGAGGACGCCGTCACAGCGTTCGGCGAGCTCGTCGGACCGCTGGCCGAGACGACCGACTACCTGGTGCCCACCGGACTCGACCTCGACCTCGACGTCGCCGTGCAGCACTGCGTGCGTGCGGCGATCGCGCTGCTCCAGGCCCGTTTCGGGATGGACCCCCGGCACGCCTACGCCTACCTGTCGGCGGCGACCGACTTCCGCATCAGCCAGGTCGTCGACGTGGTCAAGGGCGTGCACGCGACGATCCGCAAGAGCGACTTCGCATGAGGACGCTCGCAGGGGTGCCGGCATGAGCCTGACGAGTGGACTGACCGAGGCGTTCTGGGAGTACGAGCGGGCGCTGATGGCGAACGACCTCGACGCGCTCGACCGCCTGTTCGCGCCGGAGGCGACGACGCTGCGCGGTGACGCCGGTGGCCTGCTGGTCGGGCACGACGCGATCAGCGCCTTCCGGGGGGCGCGGGGCGGGGCCCCCGCGCGCCGCATCGTCGAGACCCACGTGCAGGAGATCGACGAGACCCACGCGTTGGTCGTCGCGATCACCGAGCTCGACTCCGGCGGCCGCGGACAGCAGACCCAGCTGTGGCGGCACGACGGCACCGCGTGGGCCGTGTCGGCGGCGCACGTCGCGGTGGCGGCGCCCGCGCTGGACCGCCGCGTGTGGCGTGTCGTCGGCGACCCGCTCGAGCCCGCGACCGGCACCGGACCACTCAGCGGCCAGACCGTCGCGGTCAAGGACCTGTTCGCTGTCGCCGGTCAGCGGATCGGTGCCGGCAACCCCGCCTGGCTCGAGTCCGCAGTGGTGGAGACGGATCACGCCGCCAGCGTCGCGGCGTTGCTGGGCGCCGGAGCGTCGCTGCGTGGCATCGCTCGCACGGACGAGTTCGCCTACAGCCTCGCCGGCACGAACGCCCACTACGGAACGCCGCCGAATCCACGTGCGCCCCATCGGATCAGCGGCGGCTCGACCTCAGGTGCGGCCTCCGCGGTCTCGCTGGGGCACGCGACGATCGGCCTCGGCACCGACACCGGCGGCTCGATCCGGGTGCCGGCGGCGTACCAAGGCCTGTGGGGGATCCGCACGACCCACGGTGCCGTGGCGACCGAGGGGCTGATGCCGCTCGCGCCGAGCTTCGACACCGTCGGGTGGCTGACCCGTGCTCCCGGCCTGCTGGCCCAGGTCGCGACGGTGCTGCTGCCGGAGGACACCGCGGCGCCGGGCGAGCTCGTCACCGTGCCTGGCCTCCTGGACCTCGCTGCCGACGACGTCCGGGATGCGGTCCAGCCCTTGGCGGGGAGCGCCGACGTGATCGACTGGCCCGTCGCCGAGATGCCGGCCTGGCTCGAGGCGTTCCGGGTCGCGCAGGCCGGCGAGGCCTGGGAGAGCCACGGGACGTGGCTCGCGGACAGGCTCGACGTGCTGGGGCGGGACGTCCGTTCCCGCTTCGAGATCGCTGCGGCCGTCACGCCGGACGAGCTCCGGTCCGCCCGTGCCGCCGTCGCCGCCGCGCGCGACGAGATCCGCGAGCGGCTCGCGGACCGCGTGCTCCTGCTGCCGTCGGCGTCCTCGGTGGCGCCGTCCCTCGTCGACGCTGCCGGGCTCGACGCCGTGCGCCGGTCCACGATGCTGCTGACCTGCATCGCCGGGATCGGCGGTCTGCCGGCCGTCTCCGTGCCGGTCACCACGAGCGACCGCCTGCCCGCAGGCCTGTGCCTCGTCGGGCCCGCCGGGAGCGACCGAGCGTTGATCGAGGCGGCGGTGGCCCAGCAACCTCATCGGAGCCGCTGAAGGTTGCTCACTCACCGCCCCCCGGGTGGAGAGGCTGCTGGCTCACCGCCCCGGCCGGCATCCGCACTCTTAACCCCGGTGAAACGCACGTGCCAATCGCGGCAACATCCGGGGCCTAGCGTTTCGCGACGTGGAGCTGCACGCGTTCAACACCCTGTCGGCCGAGGCCGCAGCGGAGGTCGTGCGGCCGTGGGCGAACGTGTCGGGGTGGGTCGACGCGATCGTCGCCGGGCGGCCGTACGGCGATCTCGGGCAGCTGGTGGCCGTCGCCGACATCGGGGCCCGGGCGTGGACCGCCGCTGACGTCGAGGGTGCTCTCGCCCACCATCCGCGGATCGGTGAGCGCGTGGCCGGCTCCGGTGCCGAGCAGGACCTGTCGCGGGCCGAGCAGGCCTCGATCGGCGAGCGGGATCACGAGGTCGACGCCGCGATCGCCGCCGGGAACGCGTCGTACGAGGAGCGCTTCGGCCGGGTCTTCCTGATCCGGGCCAAGGGCCGCACGGCGCCGGAGATCCTCGAGAACCTCGCGGCCCGACTGGACCACGACGACGCGACCGAGATCGCGGTCGTCACCGACGAGCTGCGCCAGATCGCGCTGCTGCGACTCGAGGGGACGTTCTCCTGATGCCCACCCTGTCCACCCACGTCCTGGACGCCGCTCTCGGCAGCCCCGCGGTCGGCCTCGGGGTCGACCTCGTCGACGCCGACGGAGTCACGCTGGAGAGCGCCGTCACCGACGCCGACGGCCGGATCGCCTGGACGACGACGCCCGGACCAGGGGTCGTGCAGGCCCGGTTCGCGACGGGGGCCTGGTTCGGCGCAGCAGGGCGCGACACCTTTTTCCCCGTGGTCGAGGTGGCCGTCGCGCTGAACGACGGACGCGAGCACGTGCACCTCGCCCTGCTCCTGAGTCCCTTCGCCTACACGACCTACCGAGGGAGCTGACATGGCTGACGGCGACATCGTCCTGGGGGCGAACCAGTACGGCAAGGCGGAGTGTCGACTCGTCCGCATCGACCGGGACACCCCGGTCCACCGCATCACCGATCTCAACGTGACCTCGCAGCTGCGGGGCGACTTCGTCGCGTGTCACACCGACGGCGACAACAGCCAGGTCGTCGCGACCGACACGCAGAAGAACACGATCTACGCCTACGCGCGCGACGGCATCGGGGCGCCGGAGGACTTCCTGATCCGCCTCGGACGGCACTTCACCGACGACTTCCCGTGGGTATCGGGCGGTCGCTGGGAGGCCGAGCAGTACGCGTGGGACCGCATCCCGGTGGGAGGCACCCCGCACGACCACGCCTTCGCACGGTCCGGTGGGGAGGTCCGCCGGACCGTCGTGCAGCTCGAGGGCGACGAGACCCATGTCGTGTCGGGCTTCACCGACTGCACCGTGCTGAAGTCGACCGGCTCGGAGTTCGGCGGCTTTCCCCGCGACCGCTACACGACCCTGGCGGACACCGACGACCGCATCCTCGCGACGTCGGTGACGGCCTGGTGGCGCTACACCGCGACCGACGTCGACTACGACGCCCGGTACGTCGAGATCCGCGACCTCATGCTCGAGACGTTCGCCTCGGTGCACTCGCTGGCGCTGCAGCAGACGATCTACGCGATGGGTGCGGCCGTGCTGGAGGCGTTCGACGACATCGGCGAGGTCGTCCTCTCGTGCCCCAACAAGCACCACTTCCTGGTCGACCTCGAGCCGTTCGGTCTCGACAACCCCGGTGAGGTCTTCTTCGCCGCTGATCGTCCGTACGGCTTGATCCAGGCCACCGTGCAGCGCGAGGGTGCCCCGACGGCCCCGGCGGCGTGGGCCACGATCGCCGGGTTCTGCTGATGCGGCTCGACGCGGTCCAGGCGCAGCACGTCCTGGTCGACGGCGCCTTCCTGCCGGCGACGCTGCACCTCGCGCAGGGCTCCATCGCCGCTATCAGTGCCTACCAGGACGCGCCCGACGGGGTCGTCCTGCGGGTGCCCGACTCGGCCTACGTCGTGCCGGGGATCGTCGACACGCACGTGCACATCAACGAGCCCGGACGCACGACGTGGGAGGGCTTCTCCTCGGCCACGGAGGCTGCGGCGCTCGGCGGGGCGACGACGCTGGTCGACATGCCGCTCAACAGCATCCCGCCGACGACGACGGTCGAGCACCTGCTCCTCAAGAAGGAGGCGGCCGCTGGCCAGCTCATGGTTGACGTCGGCTACTGGGGTGGTGCGGTGCCGGGCAACGTGGCCGACCTCGAGCCGCTGTGGGACGCGGGCGTCTTCGGCTTCAAGTGCTTCCTGGCCGACAGCGGTGTCGACGAGTTCCCGCCGCTCGACCGCGAGCAGTTCGTCATGGCATTGCGCGAGATCGCCCGCTTCGGCGGACTCATGATCGTGCACGCCGAGGATGCCGCGGTGCTGGCCGAGGCTCCCGCACAGCCGAGCCGCTCGTACCGCGACTTCGTGATGTCGCGGCCCGACGAGGCCGAGACCGCGGCGATCCAGCAGGTCCTCGACGGCGCCCGCGAGACGGGCGCGCGCGTCCACATCCTGCACCTGTCGAGTGCCCGGGCCCTCGACCTCATCGCCGATGCCCGGGCCGAGGGCCTGCCGGTCACGGTCGAGACGTGCCCGCACTACCTCAGCTTCGCGGCCGAGACGATCCCGGACGCCGCGCCGCAGTTCAAGTGCTGTCCGCCGATCCGTGACTCCGGCAACCGCGAGGCGCTGTGGCAGGCGCTCCGCGACGGGATCATCGACTGCATCGTGAGTGACCACTCGCCGGCGACGGCCGAGGAGAAGGGGCGCGGCGACGGCGACCTGCAGCAGGCGTGGGGCGGCGTCTCGGGGCTGCAGGTCGGGTTCAGCGTCCTGGCGCAGGAGGCGCGACGCCGGGCGATCGGCCTGGAGAGCCTGAGCCGGTGGATGTCACGGAACACCGCCGACCTCGTGGGATTGGCGCGCAAGGGCCGCATCGAGGTCGGCGCCGACGCGGATCTCGCGGTGTACGACTCGGGCGCCGAGTTCCGCATCGAGGCAACCCGCCTGGCGCACCGCAACCCGATCTCGGCGTACGACGGGATCCGGTACGGCGGCCGCGTGACCCGCTCGGTCGTGCGGGGAAATGCCATCGACGTCGACCGCGTCGACCACACCTACGGCCGGGAGCTGGTGCGCGGATGAGTGATCAGATCAACCCGCCGCGGCGGCTGCTGATGGGGCCCGGCCCGGTCGACGCCGATCCGCGGGTGCTGCGGGCGATGTCGGCCTCGCTGGTGGGCCAGTACGACCCCGCGATGACGGCCTACATGACCGAGACGATGGCGCTGTATCGCGAGGTCTTCGGCACGGCCAACGAGCAGACGTTCCTGGTCGACGGCACGTCGCGTGCCGGCATCGAGGCCGCGCTGATCTCGCTGCTGGAGCCCGGTGACCGGGTGCTCGTGCCGGTGTTCGGGCGGTTCGGCCACCTGCTCACCGAGATCGCCGAGCGCTGCCGCGCGGAGGTGCACACCATCGAGGTGCCGTGGGGCGAGGTGTTCCGTCCCGAGCAGGTGGAGGAGGCCGTGGTGAGGGTGCGGCCGAAGGTCCTCGCGGTCGTGCAGGGCGACACCGCGACGACGATGTGCCAGCCGCTCGCCGACCTCGGTGAGATCTGTGCTCGGCACGACGTCCTCCTCTACTGCGACGCGACAGCCTCGATCGGCGGCAACGAGCTCCGTGCCGACGAATGGGGGCTCGACGTCGTGACCGCCGGGCTGCAGAAGTGCCTCGGCGGGCCGTCGGGCAGCGCGCCGATCACGCTGTCCGAGAAGGCGGTCGCCGTCATCGACGGCCGGCGCCACGTCGAGGCGGGCATCGCGACCGACGCCGACGTCGCACGCGGCGTGCGGATCGCGTCCAACTACTTCGACCTCGCGATGGTCATGGACTACTGGGGCGAGCGCCGGCTCAACCACCACACCGAGGCGACGTCGATGCTGTACGGCGCCCGGGAGTGCGCGCGTCTCCTGGTCGCGGAGGGGATGGACGCGGCCGTCGAACGGCACCGCCTGCACGGCGCGGCGATGCTCGCCGGCGTGCGTGGCCTGGGCCTGGACGTCTTCGGCGACGTCGACCACAAGATGAACAACGTCGTCGCGGTGCACATCCCCGCCGGGATCGACGGCGACGGTGCGCGTGCCGCGATGCTGACCGACTTCGGCGTCGAGATCGGCACGTCGTTCGGACCGTTGCACGGCAAGGTCTGGCGGATCGGGACGATGGGCTACAACGCCCGGCGCGACGCGGTGCTGGTGACGCTGGCCGCGCTCGAGCAGGTGCTGCGCCGAGGTGGGGCGCCCGTCACCGCCGGCGGGGGCGTCGGCGCGGCCGTGGAGGTCTACGCATGACGACGGCTGCCGAGGTCCTCGCCCGCTGTGCGCAGCTCGACCGGTTCAGTGCGAGCACGACGTTCCTCGAGCGGGTGTACCTGTCACCGGAGCACGCGCACGCGAACGCCGCGACCGAGGAGTGGATGCGGCTGGCCGGGATGCGCACGTGGGTCGACGCCGCCGGCAACCAGTACGGACGGGTCGAGGGTCGCGAGCCCGGCCTCCCCGCGCTGCTGCTCGGCTCCCATCTCGACACGGTGCCCGACGCGGGGAGCTTCGACGGGATGCTCGGCGTCGTCATGGCGATCGCCGTCGCCGAGCGCCTCCGCGACCGGATGCCCGAGCTGCCGTTCGCCCTCGAGGTCGTCGGCTTCAGCGACGAGGAAGGCACCCGCTTCGGCAAGGCGCTGCTGGGCAGCTGCGCGGCATCGGGACAGTGGGACCCCCGGTGGTGGGAGCTGCGGGACTCGGGCGGCACGACGCTGCTCGAGGCGTTCCACGCCTTCGGCCTCGACCCCGAGCGCATCGGCGACGCAGCCCGGCGGCCCGAGGAGCTCGTCGGGTACCTCGAGGCGCACATCGAGCAGGGTCCCTTCCTGGAGGCCGCGGACGTCTCTCTCGGCTACGTCACGACGATCGCGGGTGCCCGGCGCTTCGAGCTCAGCGTGATCGGCGAGGCGCGACATGCGGGCGGGACCCCGTACGAGAGGCGCAAGGACGCGCTGCAGGGAGCAGCGTCGGCGATCACGGCGATCGAGCGGATCGCGCGCGCTGCCGGCGTGATTGCGACGGTCGGTCAGATCGAGGTGCAGCCGGGCGCTGTCAACGTCATCGCGGGCCGCGCCGACTTCAGCCTCGACCTGCGGGCCGAGGCCGTGGCCGACCGCGACGCGGCGTGGGACGCGATCAGCGCCGAGATCTCGACGCTCTGCGCCGCCCGCGGGACGACGTTCGAGTGGGTGCAGACGCACGAGGCCCCCACGATGCCCTGCGCGCCGTGGCTGACCGAGGCGGTGGTGGCCGGCATCCGCGCGACCGGCGACCCGGCCCCGATCGGCCTCTGGAGCCGTGCCGGGCACGATGGCATGGCGATCGGCGCCGTAGCCGACATCGGCATGCTGTTCCTGCGCTGCCACGACGGCATCAGCCACCACCCCGCCGAGTCGGTGCGCGAGGTCGACGTCGCCGCGGGCCTCGACGCCCTCGAGGCCGCGGTGCTGGAGCTGGCGCTGAGCCGCGCTCCGCGGGGCCGCGCATGACCGCGGACGCGGCGCCGATCGACCAGCGGATCGCGGGCCGGTACGCCGATCTGTCGCCCCAGGAGCGGCGCGCCGCCGACGTGCTGATGGCCCACCTCGACGATCTCGCGACGTACCGCGCCGCCGAGCTCGCCGACCTGGCCGGCGTCTCGAAGGCGACCATGAGCCGGCTGTTCCGGCACCTCGGGTACGACGACTTCAGCGAGGTGCGCGAGCACCTCCGTTCGCTCCGCGGTCGCGGCGTCCCAGTCACGCTCGACGGGGCGCCGAGTCTCGTGGCCCATGTGGAGCACGAGGTCGCGAACCTGCACCGTGCCGTCGCGGGGATCGGGGAGGCGGGCCTCGACGCCGCGGCCGACCTGCTCGCCGCGGCTCGCACCGTCGTCGTGCTCGGGCAGCGCAACAGCTACCCGGTCGCGCTGCACCTGCGCCAGCAGCTGGGTCAGGCTCGTGGCGGAGTGTCGGTCGCCCCTGCGCCCGGCCAGTCGGTGTCCGACGAGCTGATCGGCCTCGCGCCGACCGACGTGGCCGTGGTGGTCGCGTTCCGGCGCCGACCGACGACGACGGCCGGGATCATGTCGCTGCTCGCCGAGCGGGGGGTGCCCACCGTGCTGCTCGCCGACCCGTCGGCGCGCACGCTGGCCACCGGGGCGACGGTGTGGCTCGAGTGCCCCTTGACGACGGCATCGGCGTTCGACTCCTACGCCGCCGCGATGAGCGTCGTCGCGGTGCTGGCCGACCGTGTCCTGGACCGGTTGGGCCGGGACGGTGAGGAGCGGGTCACGGCGATCGACGCGAGCTACCGCGACCTGACCGAGATCGAGAGCCGCTGACGCCATGGACCTGGACACGATCACCTCGCTGCGGCCGGCCCACTCCCGGGAGGACCTCCGACTCGCCCCCGGCGAGGCGGTGCTGGCAGGTGGCACGTGGTTGTTCTCCGAGCACCAGGATCACCTGACGGGCCTGGTGGACCTGACGACGCTCGGCTGGACTCCCTGGACCGGGACGGCGAGCGGGGTCGAGATCGCCGCGACGTGCACGATCGCCCAGCTGCTCGACCTGACGGACGGTCGCGGTGCTCGGCCGGACCTGTTCCGTCGCTGCGCGGAGGCGTTCCTCATGTCGTCGAAGATCTGGCGGACCGCGACGGTCGGAGGCAATGTCTGCCTCGCGCTGCCGGCGGGCGCCATGATCTCGCTGCTGACCGGGCTCGATGCCGAGGCGTTGATCTGGGCCCCGGACGGGGGCGAGCGCACCGAGGCGGTCGCCGACCTCGTCACGGGGGTGCAGGCGACGACGCTGGCGCCGGGCGAGGTGGTGCGGTCGTTCGCCGTGACACGGGAGGCGCTCACGGCACGCGCGGCGTTCCGACGCGCCTCGCTGACGTCGCTCGGACGATCGGCCGCGGTCGTGATCGCACGCCGCGACGGCGAGGGTCTCGTCGTGTCGGTCACGGCCTCGACGGCTCGACCCCACGTGCTGCGGTTCCCCGGCCTCCCCACGGACGCCGAGCTGTCGGCAGCGCTCGACCCGATCACCTGGTTCGACGACCCGCACGGGGCCCCGGACTGGCGCGAGGCCGTGACGCGTCACCTGGCCGCCGAGGTCTGCCGGGAGGTGGCCGGATGAGGGTCAACGGGCGGAAGGTCGGGACCACGCCGTTGCCGGGGCAGTGCCTGCGGACGTTCCTGCGTCAGGAGGGGGCGACCGAGGTCAAGAAGGGCTGCGACGCCGGTGACTGCGGGGCGTGCTCGGTCATGATCGACGGCACCGCCACGCATGCGTGCCTCGTGCCCGCGGTCCGTGCGGTGGGCCGTGACGTCACGACGGTCGCGGGGCTCGGCACGCCCG
>JAHEXN010000316.1 GCA_023252095.1 Actinomycetes bacterium
CGTCAGCCCGGGCACCGCGGCGAGGCGTTCGGACCGGCGGATCAGGGCATCGATGCTGGGCGGCGGCGGGAGGAGCATGCCATCGAGAGTGGCACATACCGACGGTATGGCGCGAGCCCCGCACGGCGTGGGTCCCGTCACGCAGCGGCCTGCGGGTCGGACCCGGGCGAGTCCAGGGACGTCCCCGATGTCGCCACTCCGGTGCGGCCGCCACTCTCGGAGCATGAGATCACGTCGGGCGGTCTGGACCGTCGCACTGTTGCTGTCGCTCGCCATCGCTGCCGCCTCCGCCCGCTACCTCACGTTCGACCCCACGACGTACTTCGCGCAGCAACGCGACGTGTACGTCGATCGGCAGACGGTGCTCGGCCTCCACATCGGCGGGGCGATCGTCGCACTCGTCCTCATGCCGCTCCAGCTCGCGAAGTCCCTGCGCCGCCGCCTGCCACGCGTGCACCGCGCGCTCGGCGTCCTCTACGTCGTCGGCGTGCTGGTCGGTGGGCTCGCGGGACTCGCACTGGCGACGACCGCGCACGGTGGCGTGGTCGCCGGACTCGGGTTCACGGGCCTGGCCCTGGCCTGGCTGGCCACCACGGCGGCCGCGGTGCAGGCGATCGCGCGCGGCGACATCCCGGGTCACCGTCGCTGGATGATCCGCAGCGCCTCCCTCACCTTCGCCGCCGTGACGCTGCGGCTCTACCTGGGTGTCGCGTCGGCGACGGGACTGCCCTTCGACCCGTCGTACGTGACGATCGCCTGGCTCTGCTGGGTGCCGAACCTGCTGCTGGCGCTCCACGCGACCCGCCGCGGCCCGGCCGCACCCAGGCATGCGGCGGCGCTGGTCAGCGCATCGCCTCGACCCTGAGATCGACGGCGTTCGCGATCGCCCGCGTCAATCGAGGACGGGGAAGCGTCGACCATCACCATCGGGCTTCGACCACGCGACCGGCTCCATCCCGCGGTAGATCTCGGCATCGCGCTCCGCACCGACCTGGCGCTGGTACCGCCGGAGGGCATGCGTCACGACCGCGGCGCGGGATCCGCCCCCCGCAGCGACCTGCTCGTCGATCCACGCCACGAGCTCGTCCGGCAGCAGAACGGTGATCTGGGATGCAGGCGTCATGGCTCCAGCCTGACCTCCGCACGCTCCCGCGTCCACCGGCCATCCCCAGGTC
This sequence comes from Actinomycetes bacterium, assembly GCA_023252095.1. Taxonomy (GTDB): domain Bacteria; phylum Actinomycetota; class Actinomycetes; order Propionibacteriales; family Nocardioidaceae; genus Aeromicrobium. The sequence goes on from JAHEXN010000316.1 coordinate 1,176, forward strand.
CGGGAGCCCTCGCCTGACCTGTGGAAACGCGGCCCCGCAGCACCGAGCGAGCGCCGACACTGCCGCCATGACCCTTCTTGACCGTCCCATCCGCACCCTCGCCGACCTCACCGCTGCCTGGCGCTTCATCGACGGCAACCACGGCTACGACGCCCCCCAGGTGTTCGCCCTGATGATCGACCGCCACGCCCAGCTGATGCCCGCGGTCGTCCACGTCTACGACTCCGAGACCGACGAGGGCCTCGACGAGGTCGCGATGCGCAACCTCATCTGGGCCCACGGCGAGATCATCCGCACCCACGACCCGGGCGCCTCCCTGGCCCTCATGCGCGCCCGGCCCGGTGGCCCCGACCTGACGTCGGAGGATCGCGCGTGGTGCTGCATGGTGCACCGGCTGCTGGTCGCGGCGCCTTTCGCGACCAAGCCGCTGTTCTTCGCGACCGACCGGTCGGTCGGCGTCGTCCCGCCCGACGCCCTCGTCGACGCGCTCGGATGAGCTCGCCGTCGCGGGGTACTCCCCCAGCATGAGCACCTCCGAGATCGAACGCCTGGTGGACCTGACCCAGGACTCCCGCTTCTGCATGCTGACCACCGTCGACTCCGGCGGCACCCTGGTCAGCCGCCCTATGGCCCGTCAGGAGGTCGACGTCGCGGCCGAGCTGTGGTTCATCGCCACGCGCGACTCCCGCAAGGTCGGCCACATCCAGGCCGACCCGACGGTCTCGGTGACCGTCAGCACCGACACCTCCTGGGTCTCCCTGGCCGGCAGGGCCGAGGTCGTCGACGACCTGGAGAAGCTCCGCGAGCTCTGGAGCACCTTCGCCGAGGCCTGGATCCCCGACGGGCCCGAGGACCCCAACGCGATCCTCATCCGCGTTGACGTCGAGTCGGCCGAGTACTGGGACAACCCCGGGGGGCGCGTTGCGACGGCCATCAGCCTCGTGAAGTCCAAGATCACGGGCGAGCCCTACGACGGCGGCGACCACGCCAAGATCGCTGACGTCTGAGGCACCTCGGCCGTACGCTGATCGGATGCACCGGATCTTCACCACGGCGGTCAAGGACGTCTATCCGCACTACGTCGCGAAGGTCGAGCGGAAGGGTCGCACCAAGGCCGAGCTCGACGAGGTCATCACGTGGCTCACGGGATTCGACGACGCTGAGCTGCAGCAACATCTCGAGGCCGAGACGACGTTCCTGGACTTCTTCGACGCCGCAGCCCTCAACCCCCACGCCTCGCTCATCACCGGCTCGGTGTGCGGCGTCAAGGTGCAGGACGTCGAGGACCCCCTGATGCAGAAGATCCGCTACCTCGACAAGCTCGTCGACGAGCTCGCGAAGGGCAAGGCGATGGAGAAGGTCCTGCGGGGCTGAGGCTCAGCTCCGGTTGAGGGCCACCGCACCCGCGACGAGCTCCACGAAGGCATCCTCGTCGAGATCGTCTGGGGCGAAGAGGTCAACGGCTCGCCGGGTGCCAGCGTCGAGGCTGGCGTTGAAGACCCTGAGCGGGTCAGCGATCGCCGCACCCTTGGCGAACGTGACCTTGACCTTGTCCTTGTAGGTCTCGACGGTGCAGATCAGCCCACCGAGCGAGAAGGTCGGCACCCCATCCGGATTCGACGCCTTGCGCCACTTGGCCTCCTCGACGACGCCGGGAGCAGCCTGCACGATCAGGGAACGGATCCGGTCGACGGTCTCGATGCGCCAGTCGTCACTCATCCGGCCAGCGTACGAGGTGCGTCGAGGTGTCGCCGCAGAATTCAGAAAACACTCGGGTTCCAGCCAGAAACCCTTGTCGTCGAACACCTGTTCGAGTACACTTGATGCATGCCCAGCACCTCGTTTCCGACGTTGCGTGATCTGCGTCGTGTCACGCGGGAGCGGGCAAAGGCGGAGGCTGCGGAGTGGGCGGCGATGGTCGGGTATCGCGATGGTGCGTTGACCCGCCTGCGTCGTGATGCCTCGCCGATGCGGC
>JAHEXN010000082.1 GCA_023252095.1 Actinomycetes bacterium
GCCTGGCCGAGACGGGCCGCCTCGGCGCCGCGCTGGGCGCCGATCCCATGACCTTCGCCGGGCTCGCGGGCCTGGGCGACCTCGTCGCGACCTGCTCGTCACCGCTGTCGCGCAACCGCACGTTCGGCGAGAAGCTCGGCCAGGGGCTCACGGTCGAGGAGGCCGCGGCGCAGATGCGTCAGGTCGCCGAGGGCGTCAAGTCGTGCACCTCGGTCAAGGAGCTCGCGGCGATCCACGGCGTCGAGATGCCGATCGTCGACGCGGTCGATGCGCTGGTGCAGGGCACCATCACGCCGACCGAACTGGTCAAGGCGATGATCGCGCGTCAGACCCAGCCCGAGGTGCGCTGAGGTTCGCGCCGCGCCCCACCGGCCGGTGTCGCTCCACCGAGCACGGCGTCGAGGCAGCGCGCGATGTCGTCCCAGACGTCCTCGACGTTCTCGATGCCGACCGACAGGCGGACCAGCGAGTCCGGGACGTTCTCCGGCTCGCCGGAGTGGCGGCGGCGGCGCTCCCACGAGGTCTCGACGCCGCCGAGGCTCGTGGCGTGCACGACGACCTCGCTGGACTCGGTGGCTCGCTCGGCGGCCTCGGGGCCCGCGATGACCTCGAACGCGACCATCGTGCCGAAGCCCGGGTACCGCACGCCTGCGACATCGTTGCGGTCGAGCAGTCGGGCCGCGATCTCCGTGGCGTTCTGCTCGGCGCGGTCGAGGCGGACGTGGAGCGTGCGCAGTCCGCGGAGGGCGAGGTAGGACTCGAGCGATCCTGGGACCGACCCGAGAGACGTGCGGCGCGTCTGCAGGGCGCGCGCGGCGCGCTCGTCGTGCGTGACGACGACGCCCATCAGGACGTCGCTGTGACCCGCGAGCAGCTTGGAGGCGGAGTGGACGACGAAGTCCGCGCCGAGGTCGAGCGGGCGCTGCCGCAGGGGAGTGGCCAGGGTGTTGTCGACGACGACCGCGGTGCCGAAGGCCGTGACGGCCGCGCTGATGGCGCGGATGTCGGCGACGTCGAGCTCGGGGTTGGTGGGGGACTCGAGCCAGACCATCGCCGCATCGGCCGATGCGGCGATGACGGCCTCGGTGTCGGTGACGTCGACGAGCTCGAGCTCGAGCAGGCCGCGGCGGGCTCGTCGGTCGAGCTCGACGGTCGTGCCGTAGTAGCTGCCGTCGGCCGCGACGACCTTGGCGCCGACCGGGAGCAGCTCCAGGACCGCCACGGTGGCCGCCATGCCGGAACCGAACGACACCGCGTGGCCACCCTCGAGGGCCCCCACCGCCTCCTCGAACGCCTCCCAGCCGGGGTTGCCGTGACGGGCGTACTCCGAGTCACCGCCGGGCACCAGCGCCGTGGCGAGGGTGATGGGTGAGTTCAGTGGACCACCCGGAGTGCGGGGTGGGCGGCCGGCAGCCACGGTGAGCGTCTCGAGCGAAGTCGGTCGGACAGACATGTGGTCCATTGTGCAAGGTCGCGAGTGAGCGGCGATAGGGTCCTGAGGATGAGTTCTTCACCGGACGGCTCCCGCACCCGCGTCTGCCTCGTCTACGGCGGGCGTTCCAGCGAGCACGGGGTCTCGTGCCTCACCGCGCGCGAGGTCCTGTCGGTCATCGACACCTCGCGGTACGACGTGCACGCGGTCGGCATCACGCGCGCCGGGCGGTGGGTCGCCGCCGATCCGCACTGGCCCGACCTCGCGCCGGGGCAGCTGCCGGAGGTCGACGAGGGCGCCCCGACGGTGCCGTGGGAGTCCGTCACCGACGCTGACGTCGTCTTCCCGCTCCTGCACGGCCCCTGGGGCGAGGACGGCACGCTGCAGGGCCTGCTCGACCTCGCCGACGTCCGTTACGTCGGTGCCGGCGTGCTCGCCAGCGCGGTCGGCATGGACAAGGCGTTCGCCAAGGTCGTCTTCGCGGCCGCTGGCCTTCCGCAGGTGCCCTACGTCCCGATCGAGTCGGATGCCTGGCCCTCGGACCGCCCGCGGATCGAGGCGCGGGTCCGTGCGCTCGGGCTGCCGGTCTTCGTCAAGCCGTCGCGCGCCGGGTCGAGCTCGGGCGTCGTCCGGGTCGACACCTGGGACCAGCTGGCACCGGCGATCGACCAGGCGCGGGAGTTCGATCCCAAGGTCGTGGTCGAGGCGGGCAAGGTCGGGGCGCGTGAGGTCGAGTGCGGCATCGTCCAGGGCGTCGACGGCACGCCGCGCGCCAGCGTCGTCGGCGAGGTCCGGGTCCAGCACGGGTCGCACGCCTTCTACGACTTCGAGGCGAAGTACGTCGACGGCACGAGCGCCAACGTCGTGCCGGCCGAGCTCTCGGCCACGGTCTCGGAGCGCATCCGCTCCTACGCGCTGCAGGCGTTCCAGGCGATCGGCGGTGAGGGGTTGGCGCGCGTCGACTTCTTCCTCGACGGCGAGGAGCTCGTGATCAACGAGATCAACACGATGCCGGGGTTCACGACCTCGTCGATGTTCCCGCTGCTGTGGGAGGCGTCCGGCGTGCCCTACGCCGAGCTCGTCGACCAGCTCCTGCAGCAGGCACTGTCGCGGCCTACTGGCCTGCGCTGAGGCCCAACGAAGTCAGGCCCAGAGAAGTGAGGCCCAGAGAAGTCGGGCCCAGGATCAGGGGTTGACGACCGAGCAGGTCAGCGTGCGGGTGATGTCGGGCGTCTTCTGGACCTTCCCGATCACGAAGGTGCCGAGCTCGTCCATCGTGGGTCCCTCGACCAGCGCGATGACGTCATAGGGCCCCGTGACGTTCTGGGCGGAGACGACTCCGTCGATCTGGGCGATGGCCGTGGCGACTTCGGCGGCCGTGCCGACCTCGGTCTGGATCAGCACGTAGGCCTGAACCGTCATCGTGACTCCTTCGTTGTGCGAACCGGCACAACCTACCGGATGCGGTGCCCCGGTCTGGCCCCCGCCTGCGCGACAATGGACGCATGAACGCCACCGGAGGAGGAACGCGCGACCTCACCGTCGAGACGGTGTCCGAGCTGGGGGAGTTCGCGCTCGTCGAACGGATCACCCGAGCACTGACCTCGACGGAGGTCGTCGTCGTCGGACCCGGGGACGACGCAGCCGAGATCACCGTCGACGGCAACCTGATCGTGTCGACCGACGTGCTGGTCGACCAGCGGCACTTCCGCCGCGACTGGTCGACGGCGCACGAGGTCGGTCGCAAGGCGGCTGCCTCGAACCTCTCGGACCTGAACGCGATGGGCGGGTGGGCCACGGCCCTCACGATCGGGCTCGCGGTGCCGGGTGACCTGCCCGTCGCCTGGGTCGACGAGCTCGTGCGAGGGATCGTCGACGAGTGCGACACGGTGGGCGTCGCGGTCGTCGGCGGCGACGTCACGGCCTCTGACACCCTCACGATCGCGGTCACGGCGCTCGGCGAGGCCCCACGCACGGTGCGACGCAGCGATGCGCAGCCCGGGGACCAGGTCGCCGTCGCCGGGGTGCTCGGCCTGGCCGGTGCGGGATTCGCCGCACTGAGCCGAGGCTTCCGATCGCCACGCGCCGCGGTCGAGGCCCATCGTGTGCCCAGCCCGCCCTACGGCGCGGGCGAGGAGGCAGCCGATGCGGGCGCCACCGCGATGATCGACGTCAGCGACGGCCTGCTCGGTGACCTCGGCCACGTCGCGCGCGCCAGCGGTGTGCAGATCGACCTCAGCTCCGAGCTCGTGCCGATCGAGCCGGCCGTCATCACGGTGGCCGAGGCGCTCGGCCGCCACCCCGTCTCATTCGTCCTGACCGGCGGCGACGACTACGCCCTCGCCGCCACGTTCCCGGGTGACGCGACCCTGCCCGAGGGCTGGGACCGCATCGGCGCGGTCGTGGCGGTCCCCGAGGGCGACCACCCCCGCGTCACGGTCGACGGCGAGCCCTGGGACGGCTCTACCGGCCACGAACACTTCCGCTAGGCCCAGTTCCGCTCGCGAGAGACTTTGTGTGTGCACAGGAGAGACTTTGTGCGCACGAACTCTCTCCTGACCACCAACAGACTCTCTCGCGAGCGGTACGTCAGCTGGTGATGGGGGCGAAGCCGACGGACTGCTCGAGCTCGAAGGCCAGCTCCAGGAGCGTGCGCTCGTCGCCGTGCGTCGCGGAGAAGTGGAGGCCGATCGGCCGGCCGTCGGAGGTCTGGGCCAGCGGAAGGCTGATGGCGGGTCCGCCTGCAGCGTTGTTGGCCGGGGTGAACGCGGCGTAGTCCAGCAGCCGCGGCAGCAGGACCTCGTACCCGGCCGCGGGCGAGAGATGGCCGAGCATCGGCGTGGTGTAGCCCACGACCGGGGAGAGCACGACGTCGACCGACTCGTCGCGGAACGCCTGTTGGTAGATCGACTCCGAGCGCTTGAGGGCGCGGATGGCGCCCGGCGTGCGCCACGGCTTGCGCAGGAAGTCCCGCGCCAACCCCTTGGTGAGGGAGTCGTTGAGCGAGCGGTCGTACGTCGTGTGCAGCAGGCGGCCGCCGAAGCGGTGCATCGAGAATCCGAGCATCGCCCAGTAGTGGAGGAAGTGCTGCACGAACGCCTCGTCGACGGGGAGCGGGACCTCGACGACCTCGTGGCCGTCCTTCTCGAGCCGCTGGGCCAGGTCGAGCACCGCGGCCCGGGTCTCGTCATCGGTCGTGGAGCGCAGCGAGTCGAGGATCAGGCCGATGCGGAGCCGACGGTCCGACGGCCCCTCGACGAGTCCGACACGGTTCAACGCGCGGTTCGGTGTGTGTCGGTCGACCGCGGCGAGGAAGGCCGCGGAGTCGCGCACGGTCCGACTGACGATGCCGTTCGAGATGATGTTGACCGGCAGGTCCTTGGCCTCGGCCGACGGAAGCTCGCGCCCCCGGGTGAACTTCAGTCCGACCAGGCCGCAGGCCGCGGCGGGGATGCGGATCGATCCGCCGCCGTCGTTGGCGTGCGCGAACGGCACGACACCGGCCGCCACCAGCGCCGCCGACCCACCCGAGGACGCGCCGCAGGAGTAGTCGGTGTGCCACGGGTTGCGCGTGGGCTCCGCGTCCTGGAACTCGGTCGTGGCGTTGAAGCCGAACTCCGGCATCGACGTCTTGCCGAGGTTGATGGCACCCGTGGAGAGCAGCTGGGCGGCGAACGGTTCGTCGGCTGCGGCGGGCTTCGCGTCGAGGACCGCGGCGGAGCCGTGCCGCGTCGGGAGCCCGGCGACGTCGGTGTTGTCCTTGACGAACGTGGGCACGAAAGCGAAGACGCCGGACTGGCCGCCGGAGGTCGCCGCGGCACGGGCGCGGTCGAAGTCGGGCGTGACGATGCCGTTCAGCCGCGGCTCGACGACGGCGGCGCGCGCGATCGCGGCCTCGACCGCCTCGGCGGGGCTGATGCTGCCGGCGGAAATGGCTTCGGCGACCCCGACTGCGTCGAGGTCGCCGAGAGCGTCGTCAGCGAAGGCGTGGACTCGGTTCGTGGTGCTGGTCACACGGTGACGATAGCGTCACGCGCAGTTGCAGCAGCAGGAATCGACCGGGGCCGCCTCAGGTTCAGCGAGAGACCTTGCCGGCCTTCAGGCAGGAGGTGCACACGTTGACCCGCTGGGGCGTGCCGTTTACGACGGCGCGCACGCGCTGGATGTTCGGATCGAAACGACGCTTGGTGCGTCGGTGCGAGTGGGAGACGTTGTGACCGAAGCCGGGTCCCTTGCTGCACACGTCACAGACGGCTGCCACGGTGATCACTCCTGAAGAAGACTCGAGATGATGATGAGATGGGGCTGCCGCCGACGACCGTCGAGCAGGCAACCGCTCAAGAATAGCCGAACGACACGATGCATTGCGAATCGGCCTCGTGCATCCAGATCACCGGTGCCGATAGCCTCGGCGCCATGAGTCTGCGTCTCGGACCGGTGCCGTTCGTGCGGTGGACCCGGTTGTGCACCGATGCCCTGGCGGGCGCGCGTGCCGAGATCGACGCACTCAACGTGTTTCCGGTGCCAGACGCGGACACGGGCACCAACGCCTTCGTCACGTTCGCCGCGGGCGCCGAGGCTGTCGCGGAGCTGGGCACCGACGCCGATCTCGTGACGCTCGTGAAGGCCTACCGCGACGGTCTGCTGACCGGCGCACGGGGCAACTCCGGCGTCATCATGTCGCAGCTCGTGCGCGGCAGCCTCTCGGGTCTGCCGGTCACCGAGGAGGTGACGGCCGAGAACGTCGCGGTGGCCTTCGAACGAGCGACTGCGGCTGCGTACGAGGCGGTCGGCGACCCGCAAGAGGGCACGATCCTCTCCGTCGCGGCCGCCGCGAGCCGTGGGGCGCGCGAGGCAGCCGACGCTGGACGTTCCGCCCGTGAGGCCTTCAGCGCCGCCGCCGCCGCGGCTCGCGAGGGCCTCGCCCGCACGCCCTCGCAGATGGACCTGCTCGCCCGGGCGGGCGTGGTCGACGCCGGAGGTCGCGTCCTCGTGGTCGTCCTGGACGCGACCGAGCAGGCGCTCACGGGTCGGTCGGCGCCCACGACCCGCGCCGTCGTGCCGGTGCCGGTCGAGGCGGGTGACGACCTCGTCGAGGGTGGCCCGGCCTACGAGGTCATGTACCTGCTGGATGCCGCCGACGACGAGATCCCGGCTCTCCGCAAGGCGCTGGCGGCCCTCGGCGACTCGCTCGTGGTGGTGGGGGGCGACCGGCTATGGAACGTGCACGTGCACGTCGACGACGTCGGTGCCGCGATCGAGGCGGGCCTCCAGGCAGGGACGCCGCGCCGCATCGCCGTGACCCACTTCGCCGACCAGCTCGCGGCCCAGCCGAAGCAGCGGCGCCGTCGTCGCGTCGTCATCATGGCCACGACCGGCGACGGCATCACCGAGCTCTGCACCGAGCACGGCGCCGTCACGATGCCGTTCTCGCGCACCTCGCAGCTGTCGCACGACGTCGTGGCGTCCGCACTGGAGTCCGCCGATGCCGACGAGATCGTCGTGCTGCCCAACAACTCGCGCTACGTCGGCCTGTTCGAGGCGGCCGCCAAGTCCGCGCGCAGCAGCGGCCGGCGGGTCGCCGTGATCCCGACGTCGGCGCAGGTGCAGGGTCTGGCAGCCCTCGCGGTGCACGACCCGGGCATCGACTTCGACGACGACGTCGTCGCGATGTCGAGCGCCGCCGGGAGCACGGCCCACGGAGCCATCACGATCGCGTCGGAGCCGGGCATCACGATGGCTGGTCCGTGCGAGGCGGGCGACGTCCTCGGCGTCGTCTCAGGTGACTTCGCGTTCGTCGGCGAGTCGCCGCTCGAGGTCGCGGCGCAGGTCGTCGAGCGTCTGCTCACGCCGTCGTCCGAGCTCGTCACCGTCGTGCACGGTCAGGGAGCCGAGGAGGATCTCGCCCTTCGGCTCAAGGCCCACGTCCAGGGCGGGCGTCCCGACGTCGACGTCGAGGTCCACGCTGGCGGCCAGGAGAACTACCCGTTGTTCATCGCGGTGGAGTGACGGTGCCGGTCACGCTCGACAGCAGGCTCGCACCGGTCATCGGTGACAAGTCGGCCAAGCCACTCGCCAGGGCCCTCGGGATCGAGACGGTGGGCGATCTGTTGCGCCACTACCCGCGCCGGTACCTCGAGATCGGCGAGCTGTCGCCGTTGAGCAGCCTGGAGCTCGACCAGCACGTCACGATCATGGCCGAGGTGCGGTCGATCAAGAAGTTCCCGTTCGGTCCGAACGGACGTCGCACCCGTACCGAGGTCCTCGTGACTGACCAGACGGGCGAGATCACGTTGACGTTCTTCGCCAAGATCTACGCCCTCAAGCCCGGTGACGTCGGCCTGTTCTCCGGCGTCGTGGGCAGCTTCCGGGGAAAGCTCCAGCTGACGCACCCGCAGCACGACCCGATCGGTGACCGGCTGGCCCGCGGGGTCGTCCCGATCTACCCGGCGAGCGCCGCCGCGACCTCGATCTTCATCGAGAAGTGCGTCGGCCTGTGCCTCGACGCGGTCGAGGACCTGCCCGAGCTGTTGCCCGACGAGGTCCGGAGCGCCCGCGGATACGCCGACGTGGCCGCGTCCTTCGAGAGCGTCCACCGTCCGTACTCGGTCTCCGAGGCCATGGCGGCACGTGCACGTTTCCGGTTCGAGGAGGCGTTCGTGATCCAGACCGTGCTGGCGCAGCGGCGACACGTGGCCGCAGCGGCCACGGCCACGGCACGGCCTCCGCGTCCCGGTGGCCTGCGCGACCGATTCGTCGAGCAGCTCCCGTTTGCGCTGACGGAAGGCCAACAGGAGATCGCCGAGGTCGTGGGCGCTGAGCTGGCGACCTCGCACCCCATGCACCGCCTGCTCCAGGGTGAGGTCGGCTCGGGCAAGACGGTCGTCGCGCTGCTGGCGATGCTGCAGGTCGTCGACGCCGGCGGGCAGGCCGCGATGCTGGCGCCGACTGAGGTCCTCGCGGCCCAGCACCACCGGACCATCACGAGCATGCTGGGCGATTTGGCCCGGTCCGGGATGCTCGGCGGCGCCGAGGACGCGACCCGTGTGCGCCTGCTGACCGGATCGATGACGGCCCGCGCGCGCCAGGAGTCGCTGCTCGACCTCGTCACGGGGGATGCGGGCATCGTCGTGGGCACGCACGCCCTCATCCAGGATGGCGTCGAGTTCGCCGACCTGGGGCTCGTCGTGGTCGACGAGCAGCACCGGTTCGGCGTCGAGCAGCGCGCCGCCCTCGTCGACCGGGCAGACACCCGCCCGCACACCCTCGTCATGACGGCCACCCCGATCCCGCGCACCGTGGCGATGACGGTGTTCGGCGACCTGGACGTCTCGGTCCTGGCGCAGCTGCCCGCCGGCCGGCAGCCGATCCAGACCAACGTCGTGCCGATCGCCGACCGCCCCGCCTGGCTGGAGCGTGCCTGGGTGCGGGTCCGCGAGGAAGTCGCGCGGGGTCGCCAGGCCTACGTCGTCGTGTCCCGCATCGGTGACGGTGATGCCGGTGCCGAGGAGTCGCCGACGCGTTCGCTCGTGGAGCTGCACGAGGAGCTGGCCGGAGGCGCGCTGCACGGTCTGCGCCTCGGGGCCCTGCACGGACGCATGGCTTCCGACGAGAAGGACGCCGTGATGTCACGGTTCGCGGCCGGTGAGATCGACGTCCTCGTCGCGACGACCGTCGTGGAGGTCGGGGTCGACGTGCCGAACGCGACCGTGATGGTCGTGATGGACGCCGAGCGCTTCGGCATCTCCCAGCTGCACCAGCTCCGCGGCCGCGTCGGCCGGGGGAGTGAGCCGGGCCTGTGCCTGCTCGTGACCTCGGCCGACGCGGAGTCGCCGTCGGCCGAGCGGCTGAAGGCTGTTGCGTCCACGACCGACGGATTCGAGTTGTCGCGGCTCGACGTCTCGATGCGCAGCGAGGGCGACGTGCTCGGCACCCGTCAGTCGGGTTTCCGCTCGAGCCTGCGGCTGCTGTCGGTCGTGCGTGACGAGGACGTCATCGTCGCGGCCCGGGAGGTCGCCACCCGGGTCGTCGAGAACGACCCGACCTTGGCCGGCGAGCCGGCACTCGCCGCCGCCGTCGCCGCGCTCGAGGCGTCCGACGGTGCCGAGTACCTGGAGCGCACGTGACGCGCGTCGTGGCCGGCACGTTCAAGGGCCGTCGTCTCCGCACCCCTCCTGGCGAGGCCACCCGACCGACCTCCGACCGGGTCAGGGAGTCGCTCTTCGCGTCGCTGACCTCGTACTTCGGCGGGCTCGACGACCTGCGCGTGCTCGACCTGTTCGCCGGGTCGGGCGCCATCGGCATCGAGGCGGTCTCGCGCGGCGCCGCCCACGCCGATCTCGTGGACGCTGATCGCCACGCGGTGCGCACGATCCGGGCGAACCTCGCCGAGCTGGGGGTGCAGCACGCGCGCGTGCATCCGCTGAAGGCCGAGCGTTTCGTGCGCACCGCCCCGCTCCAGCCCTACGACCTCGTGGTGCTCGACCCGCCCTACGCGATGCCCACGACCGACGTCGCCGCTCTCGTCGCGGTGCTGGCCGACCCCTCGTGGTGCGCCGCCGACGGTCTGCTGGTGGTGGAGCGTTCGAGCCGCGATCCGTTCACCTGGCCGGAGGGTGTCGACGCGCGCGACGAACGCGCGTACGGCGAGACCACGCTTTGGTACGGTCGCTGACATGAGCGAACGATCGCGATCGCGCGTCGTGTGTCCCGGCTCCTTCGACCCGGTGACGAACGGTCACCTCGACATCATCACGCGGGCCTCGTTCCTGTTCGACGAGGTCGTCGTGGTCGTGCTGGTCAACGAGTCGAAGAAGGGCCTGTTCGACACCGAGGAGCGCATCGACCTGATCCGCCGTTCGCTGCGGCAGCGCCCGAACGTCACGGTCGACTCGTACGCCGGCCTGCTCGTCGACTACTGCGCCCAGAACGACGTGTCGGCCATCGTCAAGGGGCTCCGCGCGGTCTCCGACTTCGACTACGAGCTGCAGATGGCGCAGATGAACGGCAACCTCACGGGGGTCGACACGGTCTTCATCCCGACGGCTCCCGACTACATGTTCATCGCCTCGAGCCTGGTCAAGGAGGTGGCACGCCACGGTGGCGACGTCGCCGATCTCGTGCCCACCCCGGTGCTGGCCGCGCTCGACGCCAAGTTCGGCCACTAGCTCCTAGCGGGTGACCCGGGACGCGAGCGTGTCGGAAGCGGCCGTGAGCCGCAGTGCCTGGCGTGCCGCGGCGATGGCCGGGTGAGTGCGGGTGCCGCGACGGTAGGCCAGGTGGGTCCGTCGTCGGATGGGCAGAGGCGTCAGGACCACATGGTCCGGAACGTTCGCGAGTCCGAGGTCAGGAACGAGAGCGACTCCCTGGCCGGCTGCGACCAACGCGAGCACCGCGCCGAAGTCGTCGGCGTGGTGCCGTATGGCGGGCGTGAACCCGGCGGCCTCGCAGGCGCGGACGGTGAGGACGTGACACAGAGTGCCGGGTGTGCCGGCGATCCAGGACGAGTGACTCCGATCGACGAGCCCGCCGGGGTCTGTGGCGGCCAGGTGGACGGTCTCCTCGAGGAGTGGTTCCGACTCCAGACCGGGCTCCGCGGCGAGTGGGACGTGGTCGTACTCCTGGATCAGCGCGATGTCGAGCGCGTCGCTCCGGAGCGCATCGGGCACCCGCGCGGGATCCAGCTCGGAGACCATCAGGTTCAGGCCGGGGTGATCGGTGCTCAGGCTCACGAGGGCAGGCGTGAGCAGGCTCGACACCGCGGAGGGGAAGACCCCGATGCGGAGCGTTCCGCCGAGCGTCGCGGCCGACGTGGCCAGATCAGCGGACGCGGTCTGAAGGATCTCCAGGACTGACTCCGTGTGCTCCACGAGAACCTCTGCGGCCGACGTGAGCCGGACCCGTCGTCCCGTTCGTTCCAGCAGCGGCACTCCGACCTCGCGCTCGAGCGCCGAGAGCTGCTGGGAGACCGCTGAGGGCGTGAACGTGAGTGCCTCGGCGACGGCCGCGATCGTCCCGCGATGTGACAGCTCGCGCAGGAGCCGGAGCTTGCGAACATCGAGCATCAGCTCAGATTACGCCTGTCAGTGGAAACGTGAACTAGACCTGATGAAAAAGCCGGGGGATCGTGGTGCTCATGACGGTCTCCGGTCTCCACGTCCCTCTGGTCACCCCGTTCAGCTCGGACGGTCGGCTGGATGCCGACGCTCTCGCCGCGCACGCCGACGCGGTGCTCGACGAGGGGGCGGCGGGGCTCGTCGCACTTCAAG
>JAHEXN010000317.1 GCA_023252095.1 Actinomycetes bacterium
TTCGAGGGGTCCTTGCCCGAGAACGCGCCGCCACCGTGACGGGCGTAGCCGCCGTAGGTGTCGACGATGATCTTGCGGCCGGTCAGGCCCACGTCGCCCATCGGGCCACCGATGACGAAGCGTCCGGTGGGGTTGATGTGCAGCTTGTAGTCGCTGGAGTCGATGTCGTACTGCGCCAGGACCGTGTCGATGACGTGCTTCTTGATGTCGTTCGGGAGCTGGTTCTCCAGGTCGACGCCCTCCTCGTGCTGCGTCGAGACCACGACGGCCTCGACGCGGACGGGCTTGTCGTTGTCGTCGTACTCGATCGTGACCTGGGTCTTGCCGTCGGGACGTAGGTACGGCAGCGTGCCGTCCTTGCGCACCGCGGTGAGCTGCTCCGCCAGACGGTGCGCGATCGTGATCGGCAGCGGCATGAGCTCGGGCGTCTCGTCGACCGCGAAGCCGAACATCAGGCCCTGGTCGCCGGCGCCCTGCAGGTCGAGCGGATCGGTGGCACCGCCGACGCGGGCCTCCTCGGCGGTGTCGACGCCCTGCGCGATGTCGGGCGACTGGGCATCCAACGTGATCTGCACGCCGCAGGAATCGCCGTCGAAGCCCTTGACGGACGAGTCGTAGCCGATCTCGAGCACGCGGTCACGAGCGATGCGCGCGATGTCGGCGTAGGCCTCGGTCGTGACCTCGCCACCGACGATGATCAGGCCCGTCGTGATGAAGGTCTCGGCCGCGACACGGCTCTTGGGATCCTGGGCCAGAAGGGCGTCGAGGACGCTGTCGCTGATCTGGTCGGCGATCTTGTCGGGGTGACCCTCGGTCACGGACTCGGACGTGAAAAGTCGGCTCACAATGCTCCTGGTCGGGGTTGAGGCACAGCTCGGTTCGGGGAACGCTCGGCGTGCGGGCGCGGTCGTGCGGCGCCCGGGGCACGGCACAGTCTAGACAACGTCTCAGCTGGTGTCGGGTTATCCCACGGGATGGAACGTCGCGGAGGTCACCCGAGCAGACCCGCCACGTGGCGCCAGATCTCATGGGCCAGGGCCGACTTCTGGCCGAACGGCACCTCGTGCGCCTCGCCGCCCGAGGTGAGGATGACCGCCTCGCTGTCGGCGCGCCCGAAGACCTTCCCCTCACTGACGTCGTTGACGACGAGCAGCTCGCATCCCTTGCGGGCGAGCTTGGCCCTGGCGTGGTCGAGCACCGTGCCGTTGGCATCGCCGGTCTCGGCCGCGAAGCCGACCACCACCGGAGAGGCCACGTGCGCCGACTCGGCACGCTGGCGCACGACCTCGACGAGCACGTCGGGGTTCTCGACGAGCTCGATCGTGGGCGCCTGGCCGTCGGGACGCTTCTTGATCTTGGCGTCGGCGAACGACACGGGCCGGAAGTCGGCGGGAGCGGCGGCCATGACGACGGCGTCGGCGTGCGCTGCGTGCTCCAGCGTGGCGAGCCGCAGGTCCTCGGTCGAGACGACCTCGACGAGCTGGACACCCGCCGGCGACGGCAGGGTGACGTTGGCGGCCACGAGCGTGACGCGCGCACCGCGAGCGACGGCAGCCTCGGCGAGCGCGATGCCCTGCAGCCCGGAGGAGCGGTTGCCCAGGTACCGCACGGGGTCGAGGTACTCCCGGGTGCCGCCGGCGGTGACGACGACGCGGCGCCCGATGAGGTCACGAGGATGGCCCGCGAGCAGCGCGGTGGCCGCGGCAGCGATCTGCTCCGGCTCGGGCAGACGCCCGGCACCGGAGTCGGAACCCGTGAGGCGGCCGACCGCCGGATCGAGCACCGTGACGCCACGCTCCCGCAGCGTGGCGACGTTGGCTCGCGTCGCGGCGTTCTCCCACATCTCGGTGTGCATCGCGGGCGCCATCAGCACGGGGCACCGGGCGGTCAGGAGCGTGTTGGTGAGCAGGTCGTCGGCCATGCCGGCCGCCGCTCGCGCGAGCGTGTTGGCGGTGGCCGGGGCCACGACGACGAGGTCCGCGTTCTGGCCGAGCCGGACGTGCGGCACCTCGTGCACGTTCTCGAACACGCCAGTCTGCACGGGGCGACCCGACAGGGCCTCCCACGTGGCACGACCCACGAACTCCAGGGCCGCGTCGGTGGGCACGACCGTGACGCCGTGCCCCGACTCGGTGAACAGGCGCACGAGGAGTGCCGCCTTGTAGGCCGCGACTCCCCCGCTGACGCCGAGGACGATCTCGCTCATCGCGGCACCACCGTGAGGAAAAAACGGTACTGCGGCACCGCGATGAGATGCCGATCGTTCGCTCGCTGGCGCTCGCTCATCGGTAGTGAGCGGTGGGTCAGGCCTGCTCGGCGGCCGGGGCCGCAGGGACCTCGGCGTTGGGGTCGATGTCCTCGACGGTCAGCAGACCGGCGTTGATCTCGCGCATCGCGATCGAGAGCGGCTTCTCCTGCACGTGCGTGTCGACCAGCGGGCCGACGTACTCCAGGAGGCCCTCGCCGAGCTGCGCGTAGTACGCATTGATCTGGCGGGCGCGCTTGGAGCTGTACAGGACGAGCTTGTACTTGGAGTCGGCCTTCTCGAGCAGGTCGTCGATCGGCGGGTTGGTGATGCCGTGGGCGACGGAACGCGTGGTGGACACAGGAGACCTCACAGTGGTCGGAAGATTCGGGCGCAGGGGCACCTGCGGCACGGGATCAACCCGCGGCGGGGGCCGATCGGAGCAACTCTACCAACTCTTCGCACGCGGACTCGACATCGGTGTTGACGATCGTGACGTCGAACTCCCCCTCGGCGGCCAGCTCCTCGCGTGCGGTCTCGAGGCGCCGCGCGCGCTCCTCGGGGGTCTCGGTGCCGCGACCCACGAGGCGCCTCTCGAGCTCCTCGAACGACGGCGGTGCGAGAAAGACCAGAAGCGCGTCGGGCATCGCGGCGCGGACCTGGCGGGCTCCCTGCAGGTCGATCTCGAGCAGGGCCGGGCCGCCGGTGCGCAGCTGCTCCTCGACCGCGGCGCGCGGAGTGCCGTACCGGGCGGCCTTGTGCACGACGGCCCACTCCAGGAGCCCGCCGGTCTCGACCAGCCGGTCGAACTCGGCGTCGCTCAGGAAGTGGTAGTGCTCGCCGTCGACCTCGCCGGGTCGCGGCGCCCGCGTCGTGGCCGACACCGAGACCCAG
>JAHEXN010000083.1:0-3031 GCA_023252095.1 Actinomycetes bacterium
GTAGTGCTTTCTTGAGGCCAGGTACTCAATCATCGAGACTTCCCAGCCGTCGGGGGCATCGGGCAACTGGAAGTTCCTGAGTACCCGGCTCGATAGGGCAGAGGCAACCTTTCCCGGAGTACGAAGCTCGCTATGGGTTACGGCGATCGCCGTGAAGCGCCTGAACTCGCGCTCGGTGGGAGCCGCCATGTGTTCTCCTAGATCAGATGGAGCATTTGCCAAATGCTGTCAAACTCTGCTTCGTCCGACCCGGCGCGGTCAGAGTACTTCGGAAACTGATCGAGGAGGAACCCCACGGGGCTCTCTGCTCGCCGCCCGTCGTATCTTCCTGGTTCAACGTCGTAAACGAACCGCCCCGTAACTTCATCGCTGTCTGTCTGACTGTCTGCCATCAGCGCTGTGTTCAGTCGCTCGTCGTAGAGGAAGGTCTGTGCCAGCTCCACGACGTACCGAAGAACGTTGAACTGGACGGCGAGGCGCTTGCACGCAAGGTTGTCCTCAAGTACCGACAGAGCTTCGGCGAGGGCCGGGCGCGCAGTATCGGATTCGCAGAGGTCTTTAAGAGTCGTGCAAAGGCGATCGCGGGCATCTCGAAAGCGATCGGCATTTGAGGCGGATTCTGGCAGGTCTGTCACGGCCGACAGAGCGGCCAGCGTGCGCATTACGTAGTGCTCGATCTGATCCGAGACGCCGGGGACAAGCGACCATGAGCACCAAATGGACTGGAGGTACTCGAGATCGCGTCCGGCGTACACATACCGAAAATCGAGCACGTGCACGATCACCTCGTGGATAATCCCCGTGTACTCGCGGACAAGGTCGTGCAGCGTCTCGGGTGAGATCCGCTTACTGATGGACTCTCGATTGGGCGCACCGGGGCTGCCGACGCTCCGCGAGAGCGTCGTCGCTGCTCGGAAAACGACAAGTGCCTCGACATACGCGACTTGCATCGATTCGCGCGCGTTTGTGCCGCCGGATTGTGCATTGAATCGGTCGGTGATTGCAGTTGCTAGATCGCCATCCTCGTGCCGAGGTTTCATGATCTCCGCGAAGATCGCTCTGACCTGCGCGTGGAGGAACTCATGCGTCACCGTCAGGAGGTTCCACTCCTTCGTGGCCGAGGCATACAGGCACTGCCAACTAAGGCTGATCGCGTGAAGGGACTCGTGAAATCCCCAGCGCGAACTGAAATATGGAACGTGGTATCGCGGCTCGATCGGCTTCGCGGTCGCGGGAAGCTGGTGCAACGCGAAGTTGGTCTGTCGCCATGTCGAGAAGTCCTGCCGGGTGGACGACGGCCCGAACGGATCAAACGCAGGGAGCTTCGGGTAGAGGTCCCGGACACTGGTCGGGTGATCGAATTGCGCGAACGTCTGGTTCAGGTGCTCGTACAGTCGCCAAGCAGCCCGGCACATCGCCCCAATGCCAAGCAGTGAATATTCGCCAACTGGGAAGGTCGAACGGTGTATCGGGAAGGTTCCGGACCCCAGTTGCGAGCAGTACAGGGTGACGACCGCGTTTGTTTCGATGAGAACAGTCTCTGAACTGACGCGACTACTCTGTTCCAGGGGAATCGCAGGGTCGGAACGTAGACGATCTGCGATCTGCGATACCTGGACGTGCAGACTCTGGATCAGCGGCCAGATTTCTGGTGCATATGTCTCCACGATCCGAGTGAGGAGCGCGATGTTTGCGTTGAACTGACGAACCTGGGCGGCGGATTCAAACCCGAGCCGCTCGCAGGAGATGTCGGCCACGCGTCGCTCGCTTGCTCGATGCGGTTCGTGCCAATCGATGCTGGCGGAATCAACTTTCCCGTCGCTGACTTGCCACGACTCGAAGCCCGACACGTGTGGCTCCAACGCCTCAAGGATCGCCTTGTAGTCGCGGTCGCCTTCGAGTATCAGGACTGTAGACGCGTGGCCATGGCTGATGTACGTGCAGCGCCGAACTTCCTCGTCGAGGTCGTTGGTCATCACAGCAAGGAGGGCACTCGGACTGTTTGACGCGAGGAAAAGGAGGGTGCCACGGATAGGTAGTTCGGCTGGCTCAGCGTCGATGGTGGCGGGGAGAAGAGCGCCAACACGTCCGTTTGTCCGAAGCAGGACGTCCGAGGGTGCATCTCCAAGACTCACATGAAACTGACCGCCCTCGCTCCAGCTCCCGAGGTATCGTTTTCTCACGCCTCGTCGATCGTCACGATCCAACCGCCACAACCGTCGCTATCAGCGCGGACGTGGCGATCACTGTTTTCGGCGGGTGAGTCAACAAACGTTCGACCTGTGGCCCCGCGCACGGTCGGTGCAGCGTGGAAATTGGTGCCCGTGTCGTAAACCTTTGGCGCGCTCAGTTGGCCGCCGAACCAGTACTGCTCCGCGTCCATAATTGAGCGTTGCTCGTCGATGCCTGACATTGCCTGAGGTGCCTTTGTCCGGGACCCATGCGTGCGCGATCGTGCGACTCGCTCTGGGTCTGACTGAGGGTTGCGATTGACGGTGGATGTTACCGCATCGGGTTGTCCGGCCAGACCACTGCCTACAGTCATGCCGCGATTGACGAGGCGCGGTCGTCTCAGCGAGACGTATCAACGACTTTCAAACGGTCACACCTCACCATGGGCCAGACCATCGCGGGGGGTGAGCCGATCAGACCCGCGCAGAGGGCTTTCGTCAGGTGGCCGGATTAACAGCACCGTGGTGATCAGCACGCGCGAGGCAACTAGGACTCAGGAGCAAGGCGGCCCGCGACCGCACGTTCGCGTCTGGGCTTCGACTCGGCGTCATGGGCATAGGTCAGTCGCCGAATCGTTCGTCAGTCTGCGGGTCGTAGAGGCGACCTCCGCCGACGTCGATGCCGAGGTCGATGATCGCGTTCATCTGATCGTCCGAGTAGCGACCCCGGGCCGTGGCGAGCAGGTGGTGGGGCGACCAGGTGAACTCGAAGACGGTCTTCCCGTCGGGTGCTTCCCACGCGGCCGAACCGGTCGCCTCTGTCGGTGACGGCACCATCGCGGGGAACGCGTCGGAGAGGG
>JAHEXN010000083.1:3041-11628 GCA_023252095.1 Actinomycetes bacterium
CGACAGCCCTGCCACTCACCAGCTCGGTGTAGATGTGCTTCGGCTCCGGGCGATCGGCGCGGGTGTCGGTCCAGAACACGAGGTCGTAGGCCATGGGACGAGTATGACCTGCCTGTGCGACGTCGTTCGCGGGCCGACGGTCCCCGCTCGGCTGGCGACCCAGTTCTGGTGCGAACGGAGAACACCCCCGGACAACCGAAGTCGTCCGGGGGTGTTCGCTGACCAGGGCGGTTTCGAGGCTCAGGCGCTGGCGCGCCTTCGCACCTCAACCACCGGGTGGATCAGATGTCGTAGTACAGCTCGAACTCGTGCGGGTGCGGCCGCAGCTGCACGGGGAGGATCTCCTCGGTGCGCTTGTAGTCGATCCACGTCTCGATCAGGTCGGGGGTGAAGACACCGCCGGCCGTCAGGAACTCGTGGTCGGCCTCGAGGTTGTCGAGCACCGCGTTGAGCGAGGTCGGGACCATGTCGATGGCCTCGTACTCCTCGGCGGGGAGCTCGTAGATGTTCTTGTCGATCGGGGCGGCGGGCTCGATCTTGTTCTTGATGCCGTCGAGGCCCGCGAGCAGCAGCGCCGAGAACGCCAGGTACGGGTTCGCCGACGGGTCGGGGCAGCGGAACTCGATGCGCTTGGCCTTCGGGTTCGAGCCCGTGATTGGGATGCGCACACAGGCCGAGCGGTTGCGGGCCGAGTAGACGAGCGCGATCGGGGCCTCGAAGCCCGGGACCAGACGGTGGTACGAGTTGACCGACGGGTTCGTGAACGCCAGCAGGCTCGGGGCGTGCTTCAGGATGCCGCCGATGTAGTAGCGCGCGACGTCCGAGAGTCCGCCGTAGCCAGCCTCGTCGTAGAACAGCGGCTCGCCGTTGTTCCAGATCGACTGGTGCACGTGCATGCCCGAGCCGTTGTCGCCGAAGATCGGCTTCGGCATGAACGTGACGGTCTTGTCGTTCGCCCACGCCGTGTTACGCACGATGTACTTGAACTTCATGACGTCGTCGGCAGCCTTGAGCAGCGTGTCGAACTTGTAGTTGATCTCGGCCTGGCCCGACGTGCCGACCTCGTGGTGACCACGCTCGAGCACCAGACCGGCCTCGGCGAGGTTGGTCATCATGTCGTTGCGCAGGTCAGCGGTCTGGTCGGTCGGCGCGACGGGGAAGTAGCCGCCCTTGTAGCGGACCTTGTAGCCACGGTTGTCAGCCACGTCGTCGCCGGTGGACCAGGCGGCCTCGGCCGACGTGATCTCGTAGAACGACTTGTTGGCGCTCGTGCCGTAGTTGACGCGGTCGAAGATGTAGAACTCGGCCTCGGGGGCGAAGAACGCGGTGTCGCCGATGCCGGTGGTGGCGAGGTACGCCTCGGCCTTGCGGACGATGTTGCGGGGGTCGCGCGAGTAGGCCTCACCCGTGATCGGGTCGTGGACGAAGAACTCCATCGCCAGCGTCTTGCGGCGCTTGAAGGGGTCGATGTACGCGGTGCCGAAGTCGGGGAACAGGACCATGTCGGACTGGTCGATGCTCTGGAAGCCGCGGATCGACGAACCGTCGAAGGCGACGCCGTTCTCGGCGGCATCGGCGTCGAACGTCCACGCCGGCAGGGTGACCTGCTGCTGGATGCCGGGAAGATCGGTGAAACGGACGTCGAGGTACTCGACGCCCTCGTCCTTGACGAACTTGAAGAACTCGTCGGCATTGCCGAACATTGGGCCTCCTCGGCCGCGCAGCGGCACAGGTAGTCGGGTTTCCACGTGGCAGGCGCGGGCGCCTGCGGTGCACTCGAATCTAGGCGGGGGCAGTTTCCCGACCGTCAACGAATTGTTTCGGCCAAGTTACATGTGTCGATCAGGTATCGCGCAGGGCGTCTCGCGGCGCTCGCTAGGCTCGGCCCGTGAACGACACCGAACCGTCGCTGGGCCGGCGCCTCGCCGCCCTGTTCATCGACTGGCTCATCGCCGCGATGGCGGCCGCCCTGTTCTTCGGGGTGAAGTACCCGCCGGAGGACATCCCGCAGAACCTCGTCATCACGGCGATCTTCGTGGGTCAGGTCGCGATCCTGACCGGGCTGCTCGGGGTGTCGATCGGCAAGCGCCTCATGCGCCTGCGCGTCGAGAACCCGGCCGGACGCCCCATCGGCATCCCGCGGGCGCTGCTCCGCACGCTGTTGCTGACGCTGATCATCCCCGCGATCGTCATGACCGACGACAAGCGCGGGCTGCACGACCTGGCGGCCGGCTCGCGCGTCGTGCGGTTCTGAGGTCGTTCAGCTGGCGGGCTCGTCCGGGATGTCAACGCGGTTCCGCTCGATGCTGACCGAGCGTCCCTGCGCGTCGAAGCAGAAGCGGGCCGTGCCTCGGTACTGCTCCTCCTCGGCGGTGCGCAGGTAGAGCGTTCGCGCGTATCGGCACCGCTCGACATCGAGGGCGGGGGCGCCACCCTCGCTGACGAAGGTGCGCTCGAGGTCCTCGGACACGATCCCGCCCTTGGCCTCGACCTTCTCGATCGTGAGATCGTCCTGCGCGACGAGGTTGCGATAGCTCTGGGAGCTCATCTCGCCCGGAGTGGGTTCGGCGGCGCCGCAGCCGACGAGTATGAGAGCGACGGCCGCGCACAGCATCGCCCGAGCGGGCATCGTCAGCCGCGCATCATCTTGCGAGCGGACTTCATCGACGTCGGCACGGGACCACGCGGCATCGGGGCGGCCGGACGCATCGCGTCGAGCGCCTTGAGCTTGTTGACGATCGCGGTCTGCTCGGCCGGCTTGACGGCCTTCTTCATCCTCTGGATGTGCCGGTTGAGCTTCGGGAGCGGGACCTGGCCGTCCTCGCGACCCACGACGACCTCGACGATCGGCACGGACTCACCCACGATGCGGGCGTGCTTGCGCTTCTCGGAGGCGATCAGCGACTTCACCCGGTTGGGGTTGCCCTCGCCGACCAGGATGACGCCGGGCTTGCCGACGACGCGGTGCACGATGTCCTGGTTCTTCGTGAACGCCACGACCGGCTTGACGATCCAGCCGCGACGCAGCATCTGCAGCGCGCTAGCGGCGGCACCGGGCTGGCCCTCGACCTGCGCATAGGCGGCGCGCTCCGCGCGACGGCCGAACACGATCAACGCGCCCAGGATGCCCGTGAGGATGCCGAAGACGGAGGCCAGGACGATGCCCAGCACGCCGCGGTCGAACAGCAGCAGCATCGCGACGGCGAAGACGCCGCCGACGAGCAGGAACCACAGCAGCAGGATCAGCCCGATGTTGGGATCGGAGTTCTTCGTGATGCGGTAGGCCTGACGCATCTGGGCGATGCGACCGGTGGCCGGGGCGGGGGTTCCTGCAGACATGCCGCCAGTCTAGGGGAGGAGCAACCAACCCGAACCGCTACCGCCCGGTCGTCGAGTGGGTGCGAGCTCTGCGAGCGCCCGTATCGAGGGGGGAGCAACCAACCCGAGCCGGTACCGCCCGGTGGTCGAGTGGGTGCGAGCTCTGCGAGCGCCCGTATCGAGACGCGGTCAGATGGCGGTCAGCGGCTGGACCCGCCTGTGCTGGCGGCCACCGTCCGGTGCGGGTCTCGATACTCGCCCTCGTTCCTCGGGCGAACTCGACCAGCGGGCGGGTGAGCACCTCGAGCAGCCTCGGGCGAACTCGACCAGCGGGCGGGTGAGCACCTCGAGCAGCCTCGGGCGAACTCGACCAACGAGTGAGTGAGCACCTCAACCGGCGGGGTGCGGTCAGCGGGCGGTGGCGGCCTCGCGGGCCTCGATGGCCTGCTGGTAGAGGCGGCCGGCGCGGTACGAGGAGCGCACCAGCGGGCCGGACATGACGCCGGCGAAGCCGATCTCCTCGGCCTCGTGGGAGAGCTCCACGAACTCCTCGGGCTTGACCCACCGCTCGACGGGGTGGTGACGCTTGGAGGGGCGCAGGTACTGCGTGATCGTGATGAGGTCGCAGCCGGCCTCGTGCAGGTCGCGCAGCGCCTCGGAGACTTCCTCGCGGGTCTCGCCCATGCCCAGGATCAGGTTCGACTTGGTCACGAGGCCGAAGTCGCGGGCCTGGGTGATGACGTCGAGCGAGCGCTCGTAGCGGAACGCCGGACGGATGCGCTTGAAGATGCGCGGGACCGTCTCCAGGTTGTGGGCCAGGACCTCCGGGCGGGACTCGAAGACCTCGGTGAGGAGCTCGGGGATGCCGTTGAAGTCGGGGATCAGGTTCTCGACGCCGGTGTCGGGGTTGAGCTCGTGGATCTGGCGGACCGTCTCGGCGTAGAGCCAGGCGCCACCGTCGGGCAGGTCGTCGCGGGCGACGCCGGTGATGGTGGAGTAGCGCAGCTGCATCTTCTGCACCGACTCGGCCACCCGACGCGGCTCGTCACGGTCCAGGGCGCTGGGCTTGCCAGTGTCGATCTGGCAGAAGTCGCACCGTCGTGTGCACTGCTCGCCACCGATGAGGAACGTGGCCTCGCGGTCTTCCCAGCACTCGTAGATGTTGGGACAACCGGCTTCCTGACAGACCGTGTGCAGGCCCTCGCCCTTCACCAGGCCCATGAGCTCGTTGTACTCAGGACCCATCTTGGCGCGGGTCTTGATCCACTCGGGCTTCTTCTCGATCGGGGTCTCCGCGTTGCGGACCTCGAGGCGCAGCATCTTGCGTCCGTCAGGTGCGATGGTCACGCCGTCCACTGTACGCCTGCACACCAGCGGCGATCCGTCGGCCGGAGCCCGTAGTCTCGGGGCGTGACCTGGCTGACACGCGACTGGCAGCGCCCCGTGCCGTCGGCTCGTCTGCTGCGCAACGACATGGTCCTCGGAGTCGTCCTGGCGGCCCTCGCGGTCCTGTCCCTGACGGTGTTCCGCAGTGCGGCCGGGGTCGCCGACCCGGAGCACGGCAACGAGTCGTACCTGTGGTTCGCGGCCGCAGGGGGCCTCCTCGGTCTCCGGCGCCGGTTCCCGCTCGTCGTGCTGCTGCTCGAGTCGGCGATCTTCATCGTGATCGGCGAACGCTTCGCCGACCTCGCGATCGTCTTCACGATCCAGATGGTCCTGTTCGCCGCGCTCTACGCGGCATGGGCCTGGTCACGCACGGCGAAGGCCCTGTACGTCACCACCGCCGTGGTCCTGATCAGCATGTTCGGATGGCTCGCCTGGAGCTTCACCCGGCCGGGCATGCTGCCCGGCGGGGGCGACGCCGAGTACCTCCTGCCGCGCGACACCGCGGTCATCATCTACACCGTGGCGATCAACGTCATCTACTTCTTCGGGGCCATCGCCTGGGGCCACGCAGCGTGGATGAGCGCCCGTCGCCGCGCGCTGCTGGAGGCGCAGTTCGAGCGTGAGCGCGGGCACCAGGTCGTCGAGCGTCGGCAAGCGGTGCAGGCCGAGCGGGTCCGCATCGCGCGCGACCTCCACGACGTCGTGGCCCACCACGTCAGCAGCATCGGCATCCAGGCCACCGGCGCGCGTCGCATCCTCGACCGCGACCCGGCCCGCGCAGCCGAGGCCCTCGCCACGATCGAGGCCTCCTCGCGGCAGGCCGTCGCCCAGATGCACCAGCTCGTCGGTCTGCTCCGTGAGGGCGACGAGGACTCCACGCGCGAGCCGCAGCCGGGCCTGTGCGACGTCCTGAGCCTCGCCGACCCCCATGGCGTGCCGCGCGTCGAGGTCGAGGTCGTCGGAGAGCGCACCGACGTCGACGGCACGGTCTCGCTCAACCTGTTCCGCATCGCGCAGGAGGCGGTCACCAACGCGCGCCGTCACGCCCAGGCCAAACGAGTGCTCGTGACCCTGCGCTACCTCGACGACACGGTCGAGGTCGAGATCGTCGACGACGGCCACGGCTCGCACGTCGACCCGCCCGTCACCTCCGACGAGGGCGGCTTCGGGCTGGCCGGCATCCGCGAGCGGGTGGCGATGCTCGGCGCACACCACGAGATCGGCAACCGGCCGCAGGGCGGATTCCGCGTCCGCGTCCGGGCGTCCCGAGAGACCAGCTGAGCGACACCACATGAGGGAGACACCATGACGACGGTCCTGCTGGTCGACGACCAGGACCTCATCCGCAAGGGATTCACGATGATCCTCGATGCCGAGGACGACATCGACGTCGTCGGCGAGGCGAGCGACGGCGCGGAGGCGCTCCGGCAGGTCGCCGCTCTGCACCCCGACGTCGTGCTGATGGACGTGCAGATGCCCGGCATGGACGGCATCGAGGCCACCCGGTCGATCGTCGAGGCCCACACCGAGACCCGCATCGTGATCCTCACGACGTTCGACGACGACCAGTACCTCTTCGACGCGCTCAACGCCGGTGCGAGCGGGTTCCTGCTCAAGAACTGTCCCGCCGACGATCTCGTCAATGCGATCCGGCTCGCCGCAGGCGGCCACTCCCTGCTGGCGCCGGAGGTCACCGAGCGAGTCATCGCCCGCTCGGCCCGCAGCGCCCGTGCGGCCGACCCGCGGCTGGAGGACCTCACCGAGCGCGAGCACGACGTGCTCGTCGCGATGGCGAAGGGCATGAGCAACGCCGAGATCGCCCAGGTGCTGTTCGTCAGCCCCGCCACGGTCAAGTCCCACGTCTCGCACGTCCTGGCCAAGCTCGACGCCCGCGACCGGGTGCAGGCCGTCATCACCGCCTACGAGTCAGGCCTCATGAACTAGGGCGCGCCGCTCCTCCGTCGGAGGGATGAGGTCATCGGCACCACGGATGACGCCATGAACCGGTCGTGCGGGCGATGTGGGGGATCATGCCTCGAACTAGGTTTGAGGCATGATCGACGTCCGCAACCTCAGCCGTCAGTTCGGCGACCACCTCGCCGTCGACGACGTCAGCTTCAGTGTCCGTCCCGGCCGCATGACCGGTTTCGTCGGTGCCAACGGCGCCGGCAAGACCACCACGATGCGGATGATCATGGGCGTCCTCGCGCCCAGTGCGGGGGAGGTGCGCTGGAACGGGGAGCCCATCACGGCCGACACCCGCCGCACGTTCGGCTACATGCCCGAGGAGCGAGGCCTGTACCCGCGCATGAAGATCCGCGAGCAGCTCGTCTACTTCGCGCGACTGCACGGCTTCAGCCGCACCGACGCCACCGCGCGTGCCGACGACCTGCTCGAGCACTTCGGCATCATCGACCGCGCCGACGACCTGCTCGACGACCTCTCGCTCGGCAACCAGCAGCGGATCCAGATCGCGGCGGCGCTGATCCACCAGCCTGCGGCGCTCGTGCTCGACGAGCCGTTCAGCGGCCTCGACCCGCTCGCGGTCGATGCGATGGTCGACCTGCTGCGCCGTGAGGCGAAGGACCTGCCGCTGCTGTTCTCGAGCCACCAGCTCGACCTGGTCGAGCGGCTCTGCGACGACCTCGTGATCCTGTCCGGCGGCCGACTCGTGGCCTACGGCCCGGTCGACGAGCTGCGCGGTCAGGGCGCCGAGCGGTACCGCGTCGTGATGGACGGCAGCGACGCCGCGTGGCTCCGCGATCTTCGCGGCATCGAGGTCCGCGACGTCGACGGAGCGACCGCCCTGGTCGACCTCGACGGCATCACCCCCACCGAGCTCACCCGCGCGGCGCTCGACCACGGTTCCGTCGTCGAGGTCAGCCGAGCACGCCAGCCCCTGTCCGAGATCTTCCGGGAGGCCATCCGATGAGCACCTCAACCCCCGCACGCGGCGCTTGGCGCCTCGTCGCCGAGCGTGAGATCACGACGCGCGTCCGCGAGAAGTCCTTCATCATCGGCGTCCTCGTCACGGTCGTGCTGGTCGGCGGCGCCGTCGTGGTCGCGTCGCTGCTGTCAGGCCGAGCGAGCACGACCGACATCGCGGTCGTCGGACCCGAGGCCGCCGCGATCGTCCAGACCGCCGACGGCGGGTCGATCGCGAAGAGCGACAACACCTCCTTCGAGACGAAGGAGTACAACACTGCCGACGAGGCCGAGGCTGCGGTTCGGGACGAGAAGGTCGACGCGGCCCTGGTGCCGTCCGACGACGGCGGTTTCCGCATCGTCGGGCTGACCGAGGTCGACAGCACGACCGAGCAGGCGCTCACGGTCGCCGTGTCGGAGACCGTGCTGCAGGCCAACGCGGCCCAGCTCGACGTCGACCTGAGCGAGCTGAGCGCTGGTACCACGGCCACCACGAGCGTGCTCGAACCTGCTCCGAAGGACGACGGTGGCCGCTACGCGGTCGCGACCGTCATGGTCATCCTGTTCCTGCTGACCGTCATGATCTTCGGTCTGCAGATCGCGCAGAGCGTGACGCAGGAGAAGGAGAGCCGAGTCGTCGAGATCCTGGCCGCGGCCGTGCCGATCCGCGCCCTGCTCTGGGGCAAGATCGCCGGCAACACGGTGCTCGCCCTCGGCCAGGTCCTCCTGGTGGTGGCCGCCGGTGTCGGTGCCGGCATCGCGATGGGGGAGACCGCGTTCCTGGGGGACGTCGGCTGGTCGCTCGTGTGGTTCCTCGTGCTGTTCCTGCTGGGCTTCATCGCGATGGCGACGCTGTGGGCCGTGGCCGGCTCGCTCGCGGCACGGGTCCAGGACATCAACTCCACCACGTTGCCGATCCAGGGCATGCTGTTCGTGCCCTACCTGGCCGTGTTCATGG
>JAHEXN010000084.1:0-4076 GCA_023252095.1 Actinomycetes bacterium
TCGACCCCCTTGCGTGCGACCCTGACGTCTCGTCCCTGCCGAGGAGGTGTCATGTCTGTCCTTACCCTGCGCCGTCGACTCTTTGCCGCGTTCGTCGTGGGCCTCGTCATCGCGCTCGCAGCGCCAGTCGAGACCTCGGCCGCGCCCACAGCCGCGGCACTGGTCCCGTCCGCGTCATGTTTCCTGGCGCTGGCGCCTGGCACCACGGTCTGAGCGGCGCTCGCGACGGTCTCGTTCAGGGGCAGCTGCTGCCGAAGGCGTCCGCGGGGACGGGGAAGCTGTATCCCTCGCCGGCCGCCCCGTACTCGGTCGTCGGCTTCTCGACGATGACCGACGTCTGGAACAGGAAGTCCGTCAGGGTCACCGCCGTCGGGCAGGACTCGAGGAGCTCGCCGGCGTTCTCGGCCGGCGGCATCACGACGACGACACCGATCGAGCGGACCGAGGAGTCCGTGCGGTCGAAGGAGCACGAGCTCGACCACGTCGTCTCCCCGGCTGCCGTGACGTACGCGAGCCGGGGCGCCTGGCCCGTGAAGATGTAGTCGTCGATCGGGAAGGGCCGCGTCGGGTCAGGTGACGTCACGACCATCTCGACGGCCTGGGCGTAGCCGCCCTCCAGCTGCAGGTCGGAGAGGCGGCGCACACGATCGAGCTCCTGCAGTCCTTGCGGGCAGATGCTCCCGAGCTCGGCGAAGTCCGCGTCGGTCAGCTCGACCGGCGTGAACACCGTGATAGTCGCGTCGGCCGTGGCGCCCTGGTAGTCGACGTACTTTCCGCCGGTCGCAATGTCGGCGCCCCCGTCCGTGAGGAAGGTCGGCAGCTGACCCGCAGGGGTGGGCACGGGGGCGTCGTCGCCGCCGACCCAGAGCAGCAGCGCGTACGAGAGCCACTCGGCGACGGCCCCGGCACTGACGTACGGGTCGCGCACCTGCACCGAGATCGCGAGACCGTCCCGCACCCACACGGCGGCACACGTCTGCGAGTCGGTCGTGTCCTCCGAGGAGCAGTAGGTGAAGGCGTCCCCGTCTGCCAGTGGACGGGGCCCGGAGAAGAAGGCCGAGCCGTCCTCGTCCAGGATCGCCATCGCGACGAGGGCCGTCATCTTCGGGTCGACCGCCTGGACACTGACCTCCACCGGATCATTGCGGCAGCTGACGGTGGGGGTGGGGCCGAGGTCGCCGGCCTTCGCGGTGGTGACCAGGAGCTCGTCCGACGCCGTCAGCTCCGGCGCTCCGACGGGCTGGAAGGTGTCGTCGTCACCGAGCGGGCACGCATCGGTGTCCGGATCCTCCAGCGCAGCGGTGATGCTGTCGATCCGGTCGGGGTCGGGCGTCAGACCGAAGTCGGCGAACGGAGCCTCGTAGGTGAACGTGTCGTCGTAGGGGTCGGGGAGTGTCGGTCCTGGCTCGCTCTCCCCCGGCCCGCAGGCGGACACGGCGAGCATCGCACCCACCACGACCGACCACGCGACCCGCGATCTCGACATGCCGGAAGGCTAGTGGCCGCACGGCCGGCGCGGGAGGCTTCCTGCATGGGGACAGCTCCCCGGTCGCGGAGTCGGCAGCCCGGCCCGGCGACCAGCCTCAGCGGATCGTGAGCTGCCGGTTCGCCAGGCCGTTGCGGGCGTCGCGCTGCTCGCCCGTCAGGGGGGCGTCGTCGGCGAGGGCCGCGTCGAGGCGCTTCTTGAGCGCGACGGCCGGCTCCTCGAGCGAGGCGGCGTCGCCGTCGGTCTCCCACACGGGCACGAGCAGACCGTGCGCGCGGAACATGCCGATGAGGCGGACGTCGTCGCCGAGGTTGTCCTCACCCGCGGCGTGCAGGCGGGCGAACGCGTCGAGCAGCTTGCCCTCGTCGTGCGGCTGGACCCAGCGCAGGAAGCGGCGCTCGCCCATCTCGGTCCAGTAGGCGCCGTCGACGCTTCCGAGCTTGACGGTCGGGGAGGCGGTCGCGTTGGCCTGCTCGAGCAGGGCGCGGGCGTCGGCGCTGGCGTCGACGTCGTCGAGCCAGAAGTCGAAGCCGTCGTGGACCTCGACCTCGAAGGGCGCGTCGGTGTCGACGATCTCCTGCAGGCGCGGGCCGACACCCGGGTCGCGCACGGGGACGGGCTGGCCGGGCTCGAGGTCGAGCGCGGTCTCGACGATGCCGGCGAGGTCGCGGCTGATGTCGCCGTGGTTGTGCAGGACCTGGAGGCCGACCCAGATCTCGCCGTCGGGACGCACGAGGCCGGCACCGTTGCCGGGCAGCAGGGAGCACACACGGATGGTGCGGTCGCTGTCGGTCAGCTTCATGAGCGCGGTGGCGGACGGCACGAACTCGCGCATCGCCACGAGGTCGAGCTCGCCGGGCAGCCCCTCGAAGGTCCGAGCGACGTACGGCATCCGTGCTTTCTTCTCACCCTTGCGGCGCGACTTCTTTCCCATGCCGCGAGCCTAGGGGGTCAGGCGGGACGACCCGGCAGCCGCTCGGTTCCTCAGGGGCTCCCTCCGCGAAGCCCGGTCCGAAATCGCGTCATCGGCGAGGTCGCTGCAGCGTCTGACTCGGCACGACGCTTGCACCAGGACACTCGAAAGGACCAGCGGGCATGACGACCCCGGCCGGAGACCCCGCCGACGACCTGGCGCACGCGCTGCTGGACCTGCACCTCGCCACGGAGGCGGAGGGTGTGCTCCGGCGGTGTGCTCAGCTGACCCGGCGTGCTCTCGGGGCGCCGGGTGTCAGCATCCTCGTGCTGGACCCGCGGCTCAGTGAGGAACCCGCCGTCACGAACGGCGAGTCACCGGTCGCCCACCTGCTGGAGACGGAGGAGGAGGGCCCGGCGTGGACCGCGGCCCAGGAGCTGACCACGGTGCACGTGCCCGACCTGCACGCGGACGACCGGTGGCCCCGGTGGTCGTCGGCCGCGGTCGACCGAGGTGCACGGGCAGTCCTGAGCGTCGGACTGACGACCCCGGGCCGACGCACGGGAGCGCTCACGGTGTTCTCGGACCGGACCGGTCGGTTCACCCGCTCTGAGGTGCGGACCGTCGAGCACGTCGCGGAGCACCTGTCGGCGGCGCTCGGGTGGCACCGCAAGGTCGATGACCGCGACGACATCATCGAGACGCGTCGCATGATCGGGGTGGCCACGGGTCTGCTCATGGCCCGCTACGACGTGTCGGACGACCGTGCCTTCGAGCTCATGCGGCGCCACTCGCACGCCCACCACGTGAAGGTGCGCGAGGTGGCCCGGCACGTCGTCGAGCACCGCGAGCTGCCGGGCGGCCGCCCCTCGCGCTGAGCGGACGCGTCACCCAGCACGGGTCAGAAGGTCGCCGAGTCCTTCACGGAGCCCTCGTGGCTGACGGACGCCGTGCCGGTCGGGTCGGCCGTGGCGAGATCGACGGTGACCGCGACCGCGGCCGGATCGGTGCCGGCCAGCGAGTACTCGCACGTGACCCACTGCGAGCCCGGCTGGAGCTGGAACTGGCCCTGGCCGGTGAGCTCCTGCCGTGAGCTTCCGTCGGTAGCCCAGCACGTCCATCCGGACCCCGACGAGGTGCTGACGAAGACCGTGACGTCGAAACGCAGGTCGAGGCTGACCTGGTTGGTCGACGGGCCCGACGCCGCGATGTCGGTCGAGACGACCCAGCCGCCGTTGCCGTTCGCGGTCCGGGCGACGGACGCGATCGTGGGGCACGCGGAGTACGCGCCGAGGTCGCCGCTGAAGGAGGTCGGGGCCGCGGGATCGAGCTGGTAGCCGGCCGCCGGCGACGCCGTGACGGTCCACGGACCGCTGAGTCCGTCACCCTCGGACAGCGTGTACGTGACGCCCGTGGTGTCGGGCAGGTCGACCGAGCCGTACGTGCCACACGCCCCGACCGGGGTCGCGGTCGGCGCGACGGGGGTCACGACCTGAGGACTGGTCGTGACAGGTCCAGCGGCGCCCGGCGTGGCGACCTGGGCCGGCTGGCTCTGCCGGGGCGTGACCCGCGCGACCGCAGGCGTCACGACCAGCGGGGCGTCCGTCACGGTCTCCGGCGTGACGGGCACCGGGGGCTCGACGTCGTCGGTGTCCTCGGTGTCGTCCGGGGCCTCCG
>JAHEXN010000084.1:4086-11585 GCA_023252095.1 Actinomycetes bacterium
GGGCCTCCGGGTCGGCCGTCGACTCCTGAGTGGCGGCCGGCGCGGGGTCGTCGGCCGGTCCGCCCGAGGTGGCGGCCCAGGCACCGATGGCCGCGATGACGACCACCACCGCGGCCGCAGCCGCGATCCCCCCGCGCGACAGGACGCGACCCGAACGCCGCACCCGCGGGATCCGAGGCGTCGACGACGACGGCGTGCCGTCCGGCCGGTCGGCCTCCGACGACGTGCTCGACAGCGCACCACCACCGAACGTGGCCGCACCGCCGACGACGACCGCGGGCAGGTACAGCGCCGAGAGGCGCTGGTTCTTCTCGCGCATCTGCTCGACCACGACGACACACGCGGTGCACTCGTCGAGGTGCGCGTTGGCCTTCGTGGCGGCCCGGGGGCTCAGCTGGTCGCGGACGAGCTTGGCCAGGCGCGGGCGGGTCCACTCACAGTCCCGCGCCAGCGGGACGGCCGTGCGGTACTGGTCGAGGTAGGCGAGCTTGAGCCCCTCACGGGCGCGATAGGCCAGGGCCGAGACGGCAGCCGGACGCATGCCCTCCAGCTCGCCGACCTCGGCGGCGGAGCGTCCTTCGACCTCGACGCGCCACAGCACGCGCTGCCACGGTGCCGGCAGCGCCTGCATCGCCGCGGCCGCGACCTCGTCGTCGAAGTGGTGGTCGATCGCGTCGACGCCCTCGACCGGGACGTCGAGCATCCAGGGCCTGTCGGACACGGGGGTGTCGCGACGGCGCCGCACCAGGTCGACGTGGGCGTTGCGGATCGACGTGAACAGGTAGGCGCCGAAGTTGCCGGTAGGTCCCTCACCCCGACGCAGGAGGTCCAGCACGCGGGTGAAGGCGTGGGAGACCAGGTCGTCGGCGTCCGCAGGCGTGTCGCAGATCGATCGCGCGAAGTGGCGGGCCCGGTCCGCGTGGGCGGCGTAGAGCTCGCTGATCGCCGACTGGTCGCCGGCGCGCGCACGGGCGAGCAGGTCGAGATCGGGCGAGATGGTCACGCGTGCTCCTGGTCGTGGGCTGCCGCGATCTACATCCGTGGCGGACGCCTTTACCACGGACGGGACAGTCGCGCAGGTGAAGTTTACGGGATTCGCGTCATGGAACGGACCGTTGCTGCGTCCTGCTCCGGCGCATCACGCGCGTCGTCGAGCAGCGAGGGGGCCGTGCGTCATGAGGATTCCGGGGTGGGACCGTCGATTCTGGCGACGTCGTCGAGTACGGCAGAGCGCGTCGGCCGGTCAGGTCATCGCCTTCGAGGCGGTGTCGCGCGACGGCCAGCTGCGCATCCACGGGGCTCGGCCAGCACGTGGCGGAACCTCGACGCTGCTCGTGCCGACCGCCACCGACGTCCCCGTGCGCGTCACGATCGGACACCGTCGGCCCGCCCGCCCGGGCCGGCACCTCTCCACGGCCGTGGTGGAGACGCCGGACGGCGAGCTGCGCTTCGACGACGGCACGCAGGTGCATGCGGGACTGATCGTCCCGACCACCCACTCACGGCTGGAGATCTACGTCGACCAGGCGCCGGGCGCGACCCAGGTCGACGTCGTGCTCGAGGTGACCGGCGAGCCACGCTGAGGGGCCCGGCGGGGACGATCCGTCAAGCGGCTCAGCGCTTGACCGGATAGCTCAGGTGGAGCACGCGCTCGCCCTGCAGCACGACCTCGGGATCCGCCAGCAGGTGCTGGGAGTCGACCGGGCCGAAGAAGCGCTTGCCTGATCCGAGCACGACAGGCACGACGTCCATGCGCACCTCGTCGACCAGGCCCGCGGCCAGGGCCTGGCCGCCGACGTCGCCGGCAGCGACCTCGACGATGCGGTCACCCGCGAGGTCCTGCGCAGTCGCCACGGCGGCCTGGACGCTGTCGACGAAGTGGAACGGTGCCGTCGGGTCCCAGCCGTCTGGCGGCGGTCGGTGCGTGACCACGACGACGTGGTCGATCCCGCTCGGCGGCACGCCGTCCCAGCCGTCGGTCTGGTCGAACACGTGCCGCCCCGCGATCGTGACCCCGATCTGGTCCCAGTACGGGCGGGTGTGGTCGTAGGACACCTGCGAGACGGTCAGGAATCCGCCCGCGTCCAGCGGCACGTCGCCGCTGGTCAGCCAGTCGAACAGGGGGCCGGGGTCGTCGTTCGCATCCGCGATGAACCCGTCGACCGACACCGAGCCGTACAGCACGACCTTGCCCACGGTGCTCTCCTCCCATTCGGGGAGCCACCACGGTACGTCGAGGACTCCCCCGGCGCCCAGGTTTCCGAGGCGGGCTCCGTTCCGGCGGCGACAGTGAGGCGCAGATCTGGCCGTGAAGTCACGGGCCCGGACCCCGTCCTCTGAATCGTTAGTCCGGTGCGGGTTAGATCAGAGCCGGCCCGCTAGTCACTCCACGTCGGCGGAGCGCACGTGCCCAACACTCGGGAGCTCACGCCAACCCCGAGACCACTGGCCAGCGGCCCGTGCGAATTCGAAACTCTGGCCCCGGATTGTGGCCCGATCTTGCACCTAGACTCCCTGCATGACGCTTCGGACGAACCTGCGCGAGGACTTCAAGGTCAACACTCGCGCGCTGGATCGGCTCACAGTTACCGCCTACCGGATCAATCAGGCGGCGACCCGCGGTCGCCTGCGCATCGTGAAGAAGGTTGCTGCCAAGGTCATCGACGTCATCTGGCTCCAACTGGTCATCGGCGCCGATCTGCCTGGCACCGCGAACATTGGACCCGGTCTCCGGATGCCCCACGGCGGGCGTGGGGTGACCCTGACACCCGGCCTCACTGTCGGAGCCAATGCCACGATCTACCACCGAACGACGCTTGGACGCTTCACGGGAGACAAGAGCAACGTGCCGACCATTGGCGACGATTTCTACCTCGGGGCCGCCGCTCAGGTCATGGGTCGAGTTACGGTCGGCGACGCCGTGCGCATCGGCGCCGGGGCGCAGATCGCATCTCTTGGACTGTCGATTGGGGACGGAGCGAGGATTGCTGCAGGCGCTGTCCCGTTCGAGGACATTCCCGCTCGGCACAACGCCAGCGGGAATCCTGCCGTGATCAAGTCGCGCTAGGCCGGCGAGTCGATACCGGAAAGGCACATCGCCGAGCCCGGATCTGCGGAGACTGAAGCACGTGCGATGCGGCGCGGTGTCTTCTTAAGGATCTTCTCGCGTCTGTTCCCAATCCCTCCGTTACGTCACGCACATCGGGTCAGATTCGACTCCGACCAAACGCCTGCAGCGACAGACACCTCTGTGCCCGCCGCCGGGCCGTGTCGGTCTTGCCGACGCCCTTGGGGCCGTCGATGGCGATCGCGGGTGCCTGTGGCAGGAGATCGTCCAGCTCCAGATCAACCGTCCGCGGCAGGTACGACACGGTCGGAGACTAGCACGTGCCCTACGACATGCGGGTCGCCTACCCTACCTTTTGCGGCTACCCAACCCTACCTTTCACGACCGGAGCATCAGGCGGTGACGGGGACGCGCGCCTCCTCGGCGGAGGCGACCACCGGGGCCGTGTCGACCGTGCGGCGACGGATCGTCGGGATCAGCAGACCGGCCAGGGCGGCGACCAGCATCATGCCGCCGAGCATGCCGAATCCGGTGAGGTAGCCGGTCTCGGTGGGGAGCCCGGTCGAGGCGGTGTGGCTCGTGACGATCGTGCTCATCACGGCCGTGCCGATGCAGCCGCCGATCGTGCGGATGTTGGCGTTCATGCCGCTCGCGGCGCCGCTCTGGTGCGCGGGCACCGCGGCGAGGATCAGCGGAGCGAGGCTCGAGAACACGAACCCAATGCCGAAGCCGGCGATGCCGTTGACGAGCAGGATCTGCCACGCCTGGTCGTGCATCACGACCAGGCCGAGCATGCCGGCCGAGCCCAGGACGCCACCGATGACCACGACGGCCTTGGCGCCGAAGCGGCGCGCGAGCGGTGCGGCGATGATGCCGCAGATGAAGGAGGCCACCGCGTTGGGCAGGATCAGGTAGCCGGACTCGGCCGTGCTGGCGCCGAAGCCGTAGCCCGTGGACTCGGGGGTCTGCAGGAACTGCGGCAGGAAGCCGAACGTCGCGTACATCGCGAAGCCCACGAGCAGGGCCACGAGGTTCGCGGTCCAGACGCCCCGCAGGCGCATCATGCGCATGTCGATGAGCGGCACGGTCTCGTGGTGCTCGACCCAGACCCACGCCATCGCGAGCACGACGGCCAGGACCACGAGGCCGATGACCTCGGGCGAGGTCCAGCCCCAGCGGGGCGCCTGGCTCAGGCCGAGCAGCAGGGCGACGAGCCAGCCGGCCATCAGCACGGCGGGCACCGCGGGGACGCGGCCCGGGGTGCGCACGGGCGACTCCGGCACGAAGCGCCACGCGGCGAGGGCCGCCACCGTGGTGATGCCGAAGGGGATCCAGAACAGGCCGCGGAAGCCGATGCCGTCGGCGATCGGACCGGCCACGACGATGCCCGTGCCGAAGCCGAAGGCCATGAGCGAGGAGACGAACCCGGCGGCGCCGGCGACGTTCTGCGCCGGGAACTCGTCGCGGATGATGCCGAACGCGATCGGCAGCACGCCGCCACCGACGCCGGTCAGCACGCGGCCGGCGATCATGATGCCGATCGTGGGAGCCAGCGCCGCGACCAGCGAGCCGAGCGACAGGAACACCATCGACACCACGAGCATGCGGTGCTTGCCGTACGCGTCACCGAGACGGCCGATGATCGGCGTGAAGACCGAGGCCGACAACAGGTAGGCCGTGAGCACCCACGTGACCGTGGACTGCGAGGTCTCGAACTCGGTCTCGATGGTCGGGAGGACGGGCACCGTCATCGACTGCATCAGCGCGAAGGAC
The DNA here is from genome assembly GCA_023252095.1 of Actinomycetes bacterium. Classification (GTDB taxonomy): domain Bacteria; phylum Actinomycetota; class Actinomycetes; order Propionibacteriales; family Nocardioidaceae; genus Aeromicrobium. The sequence goes on from JAHEXN010000084.1 coordinate 8,927, forward strand.
CCCACCGCGACGGCGAGGATGAAGAAGGTCAGCTGGTACGGCGTGCGGCGTGCGGTCTCCACGGTGCGTCGGGGCCTGTCTCTCGAGGGTGCGGTTGTCCGATAGCAACAAGTCTCACCGAACAACTAATATTCCTCGGCGCGGGTGCGACCCGGGTCACTCTGCAGCCGTCTGGCCGAGTGGCCGCGGCGAGCGAGTGCGAGCTCCGCTGGGCCCATGGCGCCATCGCCGTCCAGGTTCGGCGCCGGGTCCTTGTCGAGCACCGGGGCAATCGGGTGGGTGCAGAGTGCTGCTACTTCTCAATAGCATCGCGGAATGGGGAGATACCGAGTTCGTGGCGACGACGAGGTCTTGATGGAGGACGACGCCCCGAGCCTGCAGGACGCCGCGCTGCGCGCCATCGAAGCATCGGCCGGGAGATCACGTGCAGACCGTCGTGACTACGTGCTGGAGGACCGCGTGGGCCGCTCGTGGCGCCCTCGCGTCACCATCCACCCACCGAGTCTCTGGTAACCCGTCCACGCATCCGCAGCCGATCCCCTGTGCGCCACCCCACGTGCCGATGACGACAAACCAAACAGCCTCGACGCTTGGCATCGTTACTGTGGGGCGCATGAAGATTGCGGTCGTCGGCACCGGTTACGTGGGTCTCTCCAACGCCGTGATCCTGGCGCAGCACCACGAGGTCGTCGCCGTCGACATCGACGCCGCGAAGGTCGAGCAGATCAACCGTCGCGAGTCGCCGATCGAGGACGTCGAGCTCGAGCAGTACCTCGCGGAGAAGCCGCTGAACCTCACGGCCACGCTCGACGCCGCATCGGCCTACGCCGGTGCCGACTTCGTGATCGTCGCGACGCCGACCGACTACGACACCGAGACCAACTTCTTCAACACCGGCTCCGTCGAGAGCGTCGTCAGCGCGGTCGAGGCCGCCAACTCGGGTGCCGCGATCGTCATCAAGTCGACCGTGCCCGTCGGCTTCACCGCTGGCCTGCGGGAGCAGCACCCCGGGCTGACCATCATCTTCTCGCCGGAGTTCCTCCGCGAGGGGCGCGCGCTGCACGACAACCTCCACCCGTCGCGCATCGTCGTGGGCTCCGAGACCGCCGAGGGCAAGACCTTCGCCGAGCTGCTGCAAGAAGGTGCGATCGCCCAGGACGTCCCCGTCCTGATCACGGGCTCCACCGAGGCCGAGGCGATCAAGCTGTTCGCCAACACCTACCTCGCGCTCCGGGTCGCCTACTTCAACGAGCTCGACACCTACGCCGCCCTGAGCGGACTCGACTCGCGCCAGATCATCGAGGGCGTCGGCCTCGACCCACGCATCGGCGACCACTACAACAACCCCTCGTTCGGCTACGGCGGCTACTGCCTGCCGAAGGACACCAAGCAGCTGCGCGCGAACTACCAGGACGTGCCGCAGAACCTCATCGGTGCGATCGTCGACGCGAACACGACCCGCAAGGACTTCGTCGCGGCCGACATCCTGCGCCGCAACCCGACGACGGTCGGCATCTACCGCCTCGTGATGAAGGCCGGTTCCGACAACTTCCGGATGTCGAGCATCCAAGGCGTCATGAAACGGCTCAAGGCCAAGGGCATCGAGGTCATCGTGTTCGAGCCCCTGCTGCCGGACGAGCCGTTCTTCAACTCCGAGGTCGTCCGCGATCTCGAGGACTTCAAGCGGCGGAGCGACGTGATCGTCGTCAACCGCCGAACCGATGATCTGGCCGACGTGGCGGAGAAGGTCTACACGCGGGACCTGTTCGGATCCGATTGAAACCTGTCACACAGGTGACAACTTCTGAGATCGAGCGTGGCGCAACTCACGCCCACACCGCGTAGCCGCAACACCTAGTTCACATGAACGTGTGTCAATTGAGCCTGCGCGCGCATAGTCTGGGCCGGTGCCTCTGGGGGGAACGCACCGCCCCACAACGCTTCTCGGATGGTGATGATGACGCTGCAGGACTATGCCCGTCGGGGCAGACACGGCGTCGATTCCTCTGCCGGCGAATCGAACGCCCAGAAGGTCGCGATGCCAGCCATGCCTGATCCTGATTTTCCGTCCGGGCGCGCCCCCTGGCACACGGCCTTTCGCCGAGCCACCCTCGTCACCGACGCCATCGTGCTCGTCAGTGTCGTCCTGCTCGCGGAGTTCCTCCGCTTTGGTGTGGAAACTGCCACGACCCCCGGCCGCTCGTTCACCTACACCGCACTTGGCGTGGCGATCGCCACGCTATGGTGGATCGCTCTGCAGGTCGACGGCGCGACTGACATTCGCGTCCTGGGCCATGGGCCTGCGGAGTACCGACGCGTCGTGCACGCCTCGGTCATGGCGTTCGGCATCCTCGCGATCGCCACCCTTCTGATCAAACAGGACCTCTCGCGCGGCTACCTCGCCATTGCGTTCCCCGTCGGCGTGGTGGGACTTCTCATCGGCAGGAAGATGCTCCGCACGTGGCTCATTCGACGCCGCAGGGTGGGCGCGATGACCACCAACGTCTTGATCATCGGGGGCGCGCGTTCGGCGCAGTCCATCGACAGCTACTTCGCCCGCCACCCCGGGGCTGGCTTCCGAGTGACCGGGGTCTGGGTTCCTGACGAGGTCGACTTGGGCCAGCGGTGGCTGCAGTCGCCCGGCCGGTTCGTTCCCATG
>JAHEXN010000085.1 GCA_023252095.1 Actinomycetes bacterium
CGTGCCGAGCTTGATGCCGAGGACGTCGGCGATCTCCTCGTAGCTCAGGCCCTCGACGTCGCACAGCACGACCACGACCCGGAAGTCCTCCGAGAGCGCCTGGAGCGCCTGCTCGATGTCCGGATCGAAGCCGGCGCCGTCGACGGCCTCCTCCGGACGCACGTCACGAGCCAGCAGTCGGTCCTCGGCGCCCTCCGCGAACCGGTCCATGCGGATCCGCGAGGCCCGGCGGGCGCGGTCGAGGAACAAGTTCGTCGTGATGCGGTGCAGCCAGCCCGGGAAGTTGCCCGGCTCGTACGTGTCGAGCGACCGGAAGACCCGTACGAAAACGTCTTGCGTGAGGTCCTCGGCGTCGTGCGGGTTGCCCGTGAGCCGCAGCGCCAACCGGTAGACCCGGGCGGAGTGCTCCGCCACGATGGCGTCCCACTCCAAGGAGGGGTGGGGCTCGGTGGTGACCACAGGGTTCCTGTCGCTCGTCATGGACTGATCGTGCCGCTTCTTGCTGAGAGAACGCCCAGCACCCGCTAACGGTTCCCCAAGCACCGGGGCGTGGCCAGGACTGCGGTTCCACCGCCATTCTCCCGCGTGGTGCCGCCGCACGCAGGTCGACCCCGACTAGGCTGGCGCCGTGGCGGAGGACAGCATGATCAACGCGGCCAGCCTGGCGTACGCCGAGGGCTACCCGCGCGAGGACGCCCTCCTCGCGGAGGCGCGCCAGCGCGCCTCCGTCGTCGGCGTGGCCCCCATCGGCGCGGGTGGTGGCGCGACGATCGCGTTCCTCGCGGCGGCCATCGGTGCGAAGGCGGTCGTCGAGATCGGCACCGGCACCGGCGTGTCCGGGCTGTGGATCCTGCGGGCCACCCCGGACGCCGTGCTGACCTCGGTCGATCTCGAGGCCGAGCACCAACGGCACGCGCGCGAGGTGTTCTCCCTCGCCGGCATCCCCCCGCAGCGCTTCCGCTTGATCGCCGGCGCCGCGCTCGACGTCATGTCGCGCCTGGCCGACGGCAACTACGACCTCGCGTTCCTCGACGGCGACAAGGTCGAGTACGCCGAGTACCTCGACGAGGCGGTGCGCCTAGTCCGACCCGGTGGCCTGATCTGCTTCGACAACGCGCTCTGGCACGACCGCGTGGCCGATCCGGCGCAGCGCGACCCCGAGACCAGCGCGATCCGCGACCTGCTGCAGCGGGTCAGCGACGACGAAGGCCTGCGGGCCGTCGTGCTGCCGGTCGGCGACGGCCTGCTGGCCGTGCAGAAGATCGCCTGAGTGCCACACCCTTCGGACGCGCTCAGCCCTCGAAACGGGCCGAGGAGCGGAAACCAGCTGGCCCACGGACCGCGGCGACGACCTCGAACGCCTCGATCAGGATCGGCGGCGAGCCGATGAGCTCAGAACCCGGCGCCGTGTCGGCGCTCGCCGTGAACGAGGCCTGGAACTCGGCCCGCGCCTCCTCCGAGACGAACACGTACGTGCCCTCGAACCACTCGCCCTCGCGAGCCCGCCACGTCTTGTAGCGCAGGCCGTCCAGGCCCGCGAAGCGCGCGAGCGAGACTTCCTCGACGTAGGCGTGCAGACGCTCGAGCGCGCCGGGCGGTGCGTCGGTCAGCGACCAACGCACCGACAGCCCGAACATCAGACGGCTTTGAGTGCGTCGCCGAGCGTCGCGGCTTCCTCGTTGTTGAGCTCGACGACGAGGCGTCCCCCACCCTCCAACGGGACGCGCATGACGATGCATCGTCCTTCCTTGGTGACCTCCATCGGACCGTCACCGGTCCGAGGCTTCATGGCCGCCATGAGTTCCCCTCTCGTCGAACAGGACCCACCGTGGTGGCGGGCCCGTGCCTCATTATCTCCCATGGGCCGCAGCGATGCGACGTCACGGGTGTGTCATCTCGATATCGATGCCCGCTGGAGCATCAGCCGGGGGCCGTGGCGCAGTCGGCCAGGTGGTCGTCGACGACCCCCACCGCCTCCATGAGGGCGTAGGCCGTGGTGGGGCCGACGAACCGGAATCCCAGCGAGCGCAGGCGCTTGGCCAGGGCCGTGGACTCCGGCGTGACCGCGGGGACCTCAGCCAGGGAGCGCGGTCGAGGGCGCGGGTCGGGACCACTGGTCCAGATGACGTCATCGAGACCGCCCTCGAGATCCAGCACGGCGCGGGCGTTGGCCACCGTGGCCTCGATCTTGGCGCGGTTGCGCACGATGCCCGCGTCCATGAGCAGCCGCTCCACGTCGGAGGTGTCGAAGGCCGCCACGACCTCGGGATCGAACCCGGCGAACGCCTCACGGAAGGCGGGTCGCTTGCGCAGGATGATGGCCCACGACAGACCCGACTGGAACGCCTCGAGGGTGATGCGCTCGAACAGGCCGACGTCGCCGTGGACCGGCCGACCCCACTCGGTGTCGTGGTACTCGACCATGTCGGGGGCGGTGCCCCAGGGGCAACGCGGCAGGCCGTCGGGGCCGGGAAGGACGCTCACGTGGAGGATCGTGCCAGTCCGGGCCCACACGAACGCACCGGTGCAGCACCTGAGGCGTGCGTCGCACTACGCTGGGCGCGTCCATCGCGGAAGGGGAACGGGTGTCCGAGGCACGCGAACGCGTGAGGGTCCTGGTCGACTCGTCCCGCTTCCAGTGGCTGATCATCGCTGTCATCGTGGTCAACGCCGCGATCCTCGGCCTCGAGACCTCGCCGGAGATCATCGAGGACGCGCCGTGGATCGTGACCGTCGGCTGGCTCACGGTCGGCATCTTCATCGTCGAGATCGCACTGCGGATCTTCGCGCACGGCACGGCCTTCTTCCGTGACGGCTGGAGCCTGTTCGACCTGTTCGTCGTGCTGATCGCCCTGGTCCCGGCGTCGGGCAACCTCGGCGTGCTCCGGGTCCTCCGCGTCCTGCGGGTGCTGCGGCTGCTGTCAGCCGTGCGCTCGATGCGCAACGTCGTCTCGGCGCTCGCCGCCACGATCCCGGGCATGGCCTCGATCGGGGCGCTCCTGGTCATGCTCGTCTACGTGTGCGGCGTGATGTCGACCCACATGTTCGGCTCGACCGACCCGGATCACTTCGGCGACCTGCCCAGCTCCCTGTTGAGCCTGTTCCAGGTCATGACGGGCGACGACTGGGCCAATGTGATCCGCCCCGTCACCGATGCGCACCCCGGCGCCTGGGTCTTCTTCATCGTCTACATCCTGATCTCGACCTATATCGTCCTGAACCTCTTCATCGCCGTCGCGGTCGAGGCGCTGGACCGCCAGACCGAGCAGGACAACTCGGAGGTCATCGCCGAGGTCGAGGAGGGCGAGGACCGCATGCTGGCCGCGATCGCCGACCTCAAGGCCGAGGTCGCGTCACTGCGCAGTGAGCTCGAGGTTCGAGCGACCCGACCCGACTAGCTCGAGAGCCAGGTGCGGAGCTTGTCCTCGACGCTGCGCAGGTGAGCCACCGGGACCTGCTCGTCGGCCTTGTGTGCGTACAACGGGTCGCCTGGGCCGTAGTTGACGGCCGGGACGCCGAGAAGCGTGAACTTCGCGACGTCGGTCCACCCGAACTTGGGTCCGACCTCGGCGCCGACGGCCTCGACGAACGCCGCCGCGGCCGGGCGCTGGAGCCCGGGGAGGGCGCCGGGCGCGGAGTCTGTGACGACGAGGTCGTACTCGGGAAACGTCTCGCGCAGGAATGCGAGCGCGTCGTCCTCGGAGCGGTCGGGCGCGAACCGGAAGTTGACCGTCATCGACGCGGCGTCGGGCACGACGTTGCCGGAGACGCCTCCGGACACCGCCACCGCGTTGAGGCCCTCGCGGTAGGTCAGGCCGTCGATCTCGACCTCGCGCGCCTCGTAGGCCTCGAGCGTCACGAGGGCCGGGGCGAGCGCGTGGATCGCGTTGACGCCCATCCAGGCGCGGGCGGTGTGGGCGCGCTCGCCCTTCGTGCGCAGGTCGACCCGCATCGTGCCCTGGCAACCCGCCTCGACCCCGGCGTTCGACGGCTCCATCAGGATCGCGAAGTCGCCCTGGAGCCAGTCCGGGTGCTCCCGGGCCAGGCGGCCGAGGCCGTTGTGGACCGCAGCGATCTCCTCGGCCTCGTAGAAGACGTACGTCACGTCGCGGGTCGGCTCCGGGAGCGTGGCCGCCAGCCGCAGGGCGACCGCGACACCCCCCTTCATGTCGCACGAGCCCAGGCCGTGGAGCACGTCGGCCTCGAGCCGCGACGGGAAGTTGCCGTTGACGGGCACGGTGTCGAGGTGCCCCGCGACGACGACGCGCTCGGCGCGTCCCAGGTCGGTGCGGGCGACGATCGTGTGGCCGTCACGCACGACGGACAGGTGCGGGAGACCGCGCAGCGCCGTCTCGACCTCGTCGGCGATGAGCTGCTCGTGGAGGCTCTCGGAGGGCAGGTCGACCAGCGCAGCGGTCAGGTCGACGACGTCGGCGTGCAGGTCGAGAGGCATGGCTCCACTCTGGCACGCGGGCGGCCGACGCTCAGGCCGGGTCGAAGACGCAGAACTCGTTGCCCTCCGGATCGGCCATGACGGTCCACGGCTCGTCGGCCAGCGGCGACCGCAGCACACGCGCACCCCGGTCCTGCAGGTTGCGGACCGTCGCTCCGAGGTTCAGCCGCACGTCCCAGTGCACGCGGTTCTTGACGGTCTTCGGCTCGGGCACCTGCGCGAAGTCGAACCCCTCCCCCGGACATCCGGGCACGTCCTCGATGCTGGAGTAGGCGTGCCCGTCGTGGTGCGTCAGGCGACCTCCGAGGACGTCGGCCCACCAGGTCGAGATCGCGAGGTGGTCGACCGCGTCGACCTCGAGGGCCTTGAACGTCGGGGCAGCGCCCTCCCGGTCGAACACGCAGAACTCGTTGCCCTCCGGGTCCCGGAACGTGGTCCAGGAGAACTCGCCGGGCTCGCTGAGCCGTTCCAGGTCGGCGAACGGGTCGAGCGAGCCGTCCCAGACGTCGAGGTGAACACGGTTCTTGACCGTCTTGGGCTCAGGCACGGCGTTGAACCAGATCGTCTGCCCTGCGTCGTCGCCACGGAGCACCGCGTCGTCACCGTCGAGCGCCTCGAGGCGAAGGCCGAGTCGCTCCGCCCAGAACTCTGCGGAGGCCGCAGCGTCGGCGGCGTCGACCACCAGGTCCTTCCAGGTCACCAGGCTCATGGGACGAATCTAGGCCGGTGCGGTCGCCTCAGCACCCCCGCGAGCGGGCCGTCTCAGTCCTGGACCGCCTTGATGATCGTGACGGCGGCGGTCACCCGCTCGGGATCGGCGTCCTCGATCGCCCACATCGCGTTGTGGGCCTCGCGCACGACGACCCAGTCACGGGCCCGCTGCTCATCCAGCCCGGCGACGTCGACCAGTGTGTGGAAGCGCCGCCGGATCGCGAACCGCGGGTCGCGGGCCGCCAGGACCTCGTCCCACCGGTTCCACAGCATCGGCGCCGGCTCGTAGTGGGGATCGCCCGACAGCGGCTGCGGGTCGATCGCGATCCAGGGTGCTCGACCGCCCGCGAGGACGTTCTCGTCGTGCAGGTCGGTGTGCACGAGCGTGCCGTCGGTGGCCGGGTCGCTCGCGAACGCCCGGCCGAGGTGGACGGCCTGCTCGACGAGTCGCCGCGGGAACGGCGCCGAGCGTGGCAGAGCGGCTAGGTCGTCGGTCCAGCGGGTGATCAGCTCGGACAGACGGTCCAGGCGCGCCGGCGCCGGGACGTGCAGCGCGCCGTACAGGCCCGCCACGACCTCGCAGGCCTCGATCGCGCCGACGGCCCGCAGGTCCGTGGCACCGAGCCGCTCCAGCAGCAGCACGTTCGCGGAAGGATCCGCAGCGAGGAGTCGCACCGCCCCGCGCCCGTCCCAGTGCCGCAGCGCGAGCCACTCCTGCCGCGGCTCCTCGTAGGGCCATCCGGCCTTCAGCACGGCCGGCTGCCCGTCCGACAGCACCGGCACCACGACCGCGGTGTGCCCGTGCACCGGCGGTCCGTCGACCGTCAGCTCCCACGCCTCGAGGGCGTGGGCGAGCCGGCGCGGCACCGCGGCGACCCACTCTGCCCATCGCGCGTCACGGTCGGCGTGCGCGAGGAACCCCTCGGGGAGGGCGAACGGCAGCAGGCTCACGTCACGAGCCTGCCAGCCGCCCGTCAGTCGGTCAGAGCGTGGACTGCACCCCGGCGAGGAGCTGGCGCCCCATCACGATGCGCTGGACCTGGTTGGTGCCCTCGTAGATCTGGGTGATCTTGGCGTCGCGCATCATGCGCTCGACGGGGTAGTCACGCGTGAAGCCGTAACCACCCAGCAGCTGCACGGCGTCGGTCGTGACCTGCATCGCGGTGTCGGACGCGAACGCCTTGGCCGCGGCGCCGAAGAACGTCAGGTCCTTGTCGCCGCGCTCGGAGCGACCGGCCGCCGCGTACGTGAGCTGGCGGGCCGCCTCGACCTTCATGCCCATGTCGGCGAGCATGAACTCGATGCCCTGGAACTCGGCGATGGCCTTGCCGAACTGCTTGCGCTCCTTGACGTAGCCGAGCGCGTAGTCAAGCGCGCCCTGCGCGACGCCGACGGCCTGTGCTGCGATCGTGACGCGCGTGTGGTCGAGGGTCTTCATCGCGATCGAGAAGCCCTCGCCGACCTCGCCGATGATGCGGTCACCCGGGATGCGGACGTGGTCGAGATAGACCTCGCGCGTCGGCGAGCCCTTGATGCCGAGCTTCTTCTCCGGCGCACCGAACGAGACGCCCTCGTCGGACTTCTCGACGACGAACGCCGTGATGCCCTTGCTGCGCTTGTCGGGATCGGTCTGCGCCAGGACCGTGTAGAACTCCGACTCGCCCGCGTTGGTGATCCAGCGCTTGGTGCCGTTGAGGACCCAGTCGTCGCCGTCGCGCACCGCGCGGGTCTTCTGGTTCGCCGCGTCGGACCCGGCATCGGGCTCCGACAGGCAGTACGAGAAGCCGCCCTCGCCGGCCGCGAGCTTGCTGAGGTACGTCTTCTTGATGAAGTCGCCGCCACCGATCTGCACCGGCAGGGAGCCCAGCTTGTTGACCGCGGGGATCAGCGAGGAGGAGACGCAGACACGCGCGACCTCCTCAATCACGAGCACCGTGGCCAGCGCGTCGGCCCCGGCTCCGCCGTACTCCTCGGGCACGTGCGGGGCGTGAAAGTCGGAGGCGAGCAACGCCGCAGCCGCCTCATGGGGGTAGCGCGCTTCCTCGTCGACCTGCGCCGCGTACGGCGCGATCTTGTTCTCCGCGACCGCGCGCACGGCCTCGCGGATCGCCTGGTGCTCCTCGGACAGCACGAACATGTCACTCATCGTCGACTCCTGGTGGACGGTCGTCACGGGCCCGGGGTGGCGGGCCACTCCTACATAGTAGGACGTCCGACTAACGGCTGTCCCATGACCTGCCCTGCCAGAGGGCGCGACGTCACCCACACTGGAGCCGTGACACAGCGATTCGACGGACACATCGTCGGCCTGGGCACGACGAGCGGAACGCGCGTCGTCGTCGGGATCTGGGACCAGAGCCCGCACGGACGCTTCGCTGACGCGATGGTCGAGCGGCCCGACGGACACCGCATCCTGCTCGCTCCCGACGCCTGGGTCGCCGACCTCGTCTCCACGACCTACCGCTTCGACGACGTCCGGATCGTCCCCGTCGCGGTCGACGGCTGGTCGATCGACGCCGGACCACTTCAGGCGCGCTGGAGCCCTGGCACCCGCGCCCCGGTCGGCTGGCTGCTGCGCTGCGTCCCTCACGCACTCGGCCACCGCGAGGCCTGGGCCCGGTTCTGCGACCCCATCGCGCGACGCGTCATGCCGGGCGTGCGCACCCATGGGACCGCGGGCCACGGGCGCACCGAGTGGTACGCCGCGTCCGACGCCTGGCGGGTGACCTCGTCCGAGGTGCGGTGGGACGGTGACGACCTCGGCCCGCTGGCGCCGGTCGATCCGCCCGTGCGGTTCGGGTTCGCGTCGGCTCCCCGGACCCCGACCCTCAGCCGCGTCACCTCGTTCATCCGCGACAGCTGACGCCTCGCCCACACCCCCGATGCGACCGATGAGACGTACCTCACACGCGCGGCGGGCAATCTCACACGCTCTCCATGAAGCGATCCCCCGGGGTCTCCGGCACAGTTGAATCGTGGACTTCTGCAGGGTTCACACGTCTTTCGCAAGGAGCAGTGGAGCGTTGTCCGAGAACGCCAGTCTTTCCGTCCCGTCGAGCTCGCCCCTCCCCGATCACGTCACGACCGACGTGCTCCTGGTGGGCGCCGGCGTCATGAGCGCAACCCTGGGCACGATGCTCCGGGCCCTCGAACCCGACTGGTCGATCACCGTCCTGGAGCGACTCGGAGCCCCGTCACTGGAGAGCTCCGGCCCGTGGAACAACGCGGGCACGGGCCACTCCGCGCTGTGCGAGCTCAACTACACACCGAAGCTCCCGAACGGCGACGTCGACATCTCGAAGGCGCCCATCGTCAACGAGCAGTTCCAGCTCTCGCGGCAGTTCTGGTCGCACGCGGTCGAGAACGGCGTGCTGACCGATCCCTCCAGCTTCATCAACCCGGTGCCCCACGTGAGCTTCGTGCAGGGCGCCGAGAACGTCGAGTACCTGCGCAAGCGGCACGACAAGCTGTCGGCCAACCCGCTGTTCGCGGGGCTCGAGCTCATCACCGACCGCGACGAGTTCACGAAGCGTCTGCCGCTCATGGCCGAGGGGCGCGACGACTCCGAGGACGTCGCGATCAGCTGGGCCGAGAACGGCACCGACGTCGACTTCGGGGCGTTGACGAAGCAGTTCGTCGACCATCTCGCCCGCACGGGTGCCGACATCCGCTTCGACCACCACGTCAAGAACCTGACGCGCGAGAGCGACGGGTCGTGGCGGGTCGTCGTCAAGGACCGCCAGAACGGCAAGACCGTCGTGATCCGCGCCAAGTTCGTCTTCGTCGGCGCTGGCGGCGGTGCGATCCAGCTGCTCCAGCGCTCCGGCATCGAGGAGATCAAGGGCTTCGCCGGCTTCCCCGTCAGCGGTCAGTTCCTGCGCTGCCTCGACGAGGACATCGCCGCGAAGCACCAGGCCAAGGTCTACGGCATGGCCGCGGTCGGTGCGCCGCCGATGTCGGTGCCGCACCTCGACACGCGCGTGATCGACGGGCACCGGTCGCTGCTGTTCGGCCCCTACGCCGGCTGGACGCCGAAGTTCCTCAAGGAGGGGTCGTTCACCGACCTCCCGAGCTCGATCCGCGCCCACAACCTCCTGCCGATGGCCGCGATCGGCGTGACGTCGTGGTCGCTCATCAAGTACCTCGTGCTCGAGCTGGCCAAGACCCGCGGCGGCAAGGTCGACGCCCTGCGCGTCTTCGCCCCCGAGGCCGAGGACCAGGACTGGGAGCTCATCACGGCGGGCCAGCGCGTGCAGGTCGTGCGCAAGAAGGGCAAGCTCGGCGGCTCGCTCGAGTTCGGCACGACCGTCGTCAACTCCGCCGACGGCTCGATCGCCGGTCTCCTCGGCGCCTCCCCCGGTGCCTCGACGGCCGTCGCCGCGATGCTCGACGTGCTCGAGCGCTGTTTCCCGGCCCGATTCGACGGCTGGCGCACGCAGCTCAAGGAGATCGTGCCGTCGTTCGGCACCTCGCTCGCCGAGAACCCGGGCCTGCTCGCCGAGCTGCGCACCTGGACCGACGAGACCCTCGAGCTCACGCGCTGAGCTGACCCCGTCCGCTCCCGCCCTGCGGGCGGTGGCGGGTCAGCGGGGGCCGAAGCCAGCGGGGCCCGAGCCGGCGGCACCGCCGCGAACCTTGGCGCCCTTGGCGCGCGCGATGTCGGCCAGGCTCGCCTGGAAGTCGACCATCTTCTGCGTGAGCTCAGGGTCGCCGGTCGCGAGGATGCGCGCCGCGAGGAGGCCGGCGTTGCGGGCGTTGCCGATCGACACGGTGGCGACGGGCACCCCGGCCGGCATCTGCACGATCGACAGCAGGGAGTCCATGCCGTCGAGGTACTTGAGCGGCACCGGCACACCGATGACGGGCAGCGGCGTCACGGCCGCGAGCATGCCGGGCAGGTGCGCAGCGCCTCCGGCTCCGGCGATGATGACCTCGAGCCCCCGGCCGTGCGCGTCGCGCCCGTAGGCGAGCATCTCGTCGGGCATGCGGTGCGCCGACACCACGTCGGCCTCGAACGAGACGTCGAACTCCGCGAGCGCCTCCCCGGCGGCCTGCATGACCGGCCAGTCCGAGTCCGACCCCATGACGATGCCCACGCGCGCGCTCATGCGGCGATCCTAGCCAGCCCAAGCCGCCGCGATCAGCAACAGCCCGATCGTGCCGACGTGCCCCAGCAGGACCCACGTGGAGTTGACGAGATCGGCGAGACGCGTCGGGTCGTTGTGACCCACGTCGACGCCGACGAGGTTCCCAGAGCCCACGAACTGCATCTGCACGGCGGTCCGGGCCTCGGCCCGGAGCGCGTCGGCCGGGAGCCCCGAGGCGATCAGGGGCCCGATCGTCCGCCGGTACGACCAGACCACGACCTCGCACGCGAGCACGTACCCGCCGAGCCACACCACACCGAGCCCCGCCAGACCTGCCTCGGCCGACTGGACCCCGGCGAGCGCGAGCACCACCAGCAGCAGGCCGAGGACCGCGATGCCACCCGCCAGAAGCACCCACACTGCCAGAGCCCCGTGCGATCGCACCGTGAGCCATCGGGCCCGCCTCGCGGTGAGTCGCCCCACGGGGTCAGCCGTCGGTCAGGAGCGCTGCCGCGCGGCGGGCATCGGCCAGCACCGCCTCGAGATCGGCACCGACGACCGTGACGTGCCCGACCTTGCGACCGGGCTTGACCGCCTTGCCGTAGAGGTGCACCTTCGCGTGCGGCACCGCGGCGAGCACGACGGGCAGCTGGGCCCCCAGGTCGGTCACGGCACCGCCGAGGACGTTGACCATGACGCTCCAGGGCGCGAGCGGGCTCGACGGTCCCAACGGGAGGTCCATGACCGCACGTAGGTGATTCTCGAACTGGCTCGTCACGGCACCGTCGATGCTCCAGTGACCCGTGTTGTGGGGGCGCATCGCGAGCTCGTTGACCAGGATGCGCCCATCGGCGGTCTCGAACAGCTCGACGGCCAGCATCCCGACGACATCGAGCTCCGTGGCGACGCGCTCGGCGAGTGCCGCAGCCTGCGCCGCCAGAGCAGGGTCCAGGTCGGGTGCGGGCGCCACGACCTCGGCGCAGACGCCGTTCGCCTGCCGCGACTCCACGACGGGGTACACCTCGACCTCGCCACCGGGGCGGCGTGCAACCTGGGCCGACAGCTCACGACGAAAGTCGACGAGCTCCTCCGCGATCAGGCGCGCACCGGAAGCCAGTGCCTCCACAGCGTCGTCCGCCTCGCGCACGACCCACACGCCCTTGCCGTCGTAGCCGCCGCGTGTGGTCTTGATGACGGCCGGCAGGCCGAAGGCGAGCACGTCGTCGATCGACTCGACGAAGGCCCAGCGCGGGCACGGGGCACCGAGCTCGGTGAGCCGGGTACGCATCTCGCCCTTGTCCTGCGCGTAGAGCAG
>JAHEXN010000086.1 GCA_023252095.1 Actinomycetes bacterium
CTCGCGCAGCGCCGCGAACTCGAGTGCGTCGAAGACTCGGTGGATCGCCTCGCGGTCCCACTCGTTGCTGAACGCGAGCTCCGACGGCTCGGCCCCGAGATCGAGGTCACGCACGAGCGCGTTGATGCGACGGTTGCGCAGCACGTCGTCGAGGTGCTCGCGCAGCGACTGGCCGGCCTTGCCCGGGATGTCGGCGACCTGGTCGACGATCTCGCCGAGCGACCCGTAGGAGTTGAGCCACTTGGCCGCGGTCTTGGGGCCGACGCCCGGAACGCCCGGCAGGTTGTCGCTCTGCTCGCCGACCATGGCCGCGATGTCGGGGTACTGCACGGGTGGGACACCGTACTTCTCCTCGACGGCCTCGGGGGTCATGCGCGCCAGGTCGGACACGCCCCGCTTGGGGTAGAGCACCGTCGTGCGCTCGGTGACGAGCTGCAGCGCGTCGCGGTCGCCGGTGCAGATCAGGACGTCCATGCCCGCGGCCTCCGCCTGCAGGCTCAGGGTGCCGATGATGTCGTCGGCCTCGAATCCGTCCTTCTCGAACGTGCGGATGCCAAGGGCGTCGAGCACCTCCTTGATGAGGGGCACCTGGTTCTTGAACTCGTCGGGCGACTTGGCGCGGTTGGCCTTGTACTCGCCGTACTCGGCCGTGCGGAACGTCTGGCGCGACACGTCGAACGCCACCGCGACGTGCGTGGGCTTCTCGTCGCGCAGCACGTTGATGAGCATCGACGTGAACCCGAACACCGCGTTGGTGTGCTGGCCCGTCGTCGTCGCGAAGTTCTCGACGGGCAGGGCGAAGAACGCACGGTAGGCCACCGAGTGGCCGTCGATCAGCAGCAGTCGGTCCACGCCGACCACCCTACGGCTCAGGGCCGACAGGTGACCTCCGGCCTCAGTCGCGTCGATTCTCCAGCCGGCGCAGCGATCTCCGCACGGCGAGCATGCGCCCCGTTGGCGACGTCGTGGCCCGCGAGGCGACCCGCGCGCGCAGCGCCTGGCCCGTGATGGCCCGGACCGAGGCGACGGGACTGAACCCCACCTTCGCCAGGTAACGGGCGGGCTCGCGGGCGACGCCGGGGATGATGGCCAGATAGATCTCGCACTCCTGCTGCTCCCCGTGCTCGGCGACCGTCAGCAGCATCTGCCAGGCGATGCCATGGCGACGGCGGGACGGATCGACGACGAGATCAGTCACGACGAGCGCTCGCGTCGTCGTGACCGGGGTGAGCGTCGTGACCGACGCGGCCACGGCGCCGACCACGACGTCGTCGTGGAGCGCGACCCACACGTGGCGGTGCGGCTGCTCGAGCTGGAAGGCCAAGGCCTCGGTCGCCTCGGTGACGTCAGGCCGGTGCCACAGCGTCGCGTGCGCAGCGCTGGCCTCGCCGCCCTCGTCGACCGCGTGCTGCCAGAGCTCGGCCAACGTCTCGGCGTCGTCGAGGGTCGCCAGACGGACCGTGAGGGGGAATCGCGGTCGCATGGGCGTCAGACTACGCCGACCCCGTCCCGGCCCTCCGACACGTCCCGGATGCCGTCATCGAATCGTTACCTCCGGCGTCCCCGACTCCCCCACCGGAGCACCCCGACCGGGCTATGCTCCCAAGAACTCGAGCCACCCTCGAGCCCTTCCAGCCCCCAGGAGACCCGCGTGCGACGGACGACCCACGTGCTCGTCACGGCGGTGCTCGCTCTCATGGTGCTCCTCCTGCCCGCCACTGCGGCGAGCGCCACGGAGGATCCGAGCCCGGCACCCGCCACCCCGTCAGCCTCGACCCCGGTCCCTGTCGACTCGCCCCCTCCGGGCGCGTACGTCGGCGTGACCCTGGTCGACAGCTCGACCAAGCCCCCCACCCCCGTCCCTGGCGTCACGCTCGTCGTGACCTCCGCCGACGGCGACGAGGTCGGCGCGGGGGTGACCAACGACGACGGTCGCGCCTTCATCTCGATCCCGGAGCGCGGCGACTACACCGTCGAGCTCGACGAGACGACGCTGCCCGACGACGTGGAGTTCGACGGATCGACGACCCGCACCGTCAACGCCCTCCTGGAGGGCGGCAACTTCGTGCAGTTCCAGATCGGTGTCGCGGCGGTCGAGAAGGTGCCGTTCGGCGAGAAGTTCATGACCGCGCTGGTCGGCGGCATCAAGTTCGGACTGATCATCGGCCTGGCTGCCCTCGGTCTCTCGCTGATCTTCGGCACGACCAAGCTCACGAACTTCTCGCACGGCGAGCTCATCACGTTCGGCGCCATCGCGACCTACGTCGCGAACCGGGCCTTCGGGCTGCCCGTGATCCTCGCGGTCGTCGCGGCGGTGGTCGTGGCGGCGGCGTTCGGCTGGCTCCAGGACAAGTTCCTCTGGAAACCGCTGCGCAACAAGGGCATCGGCATCATCGCGATGATGATCGTGTCGATCGGCTTCGGCATCTTCCTCCGCTCAGTCTTCCAGTTCGGGTTCGGTGGTTCCCGTCGCTCGCTCACGCAGTACGTCACCCAGCCCCGCAAGGACTACGGCTTCTTCTCCCTGGCGGACAAGGAGGCGGGCATCATCATCGTCTCGATCGTCGTCCTCACGATCACGTGCATCGGCCTGATGAAGACCCGACTCGGCAAGGCGATGCGAGCGGTCTCCGACAACCCGGCCCTGTCGGCCTCGTCGGGCCTGCGGGTCGACGGCGTGATCCGCTCGGTGTGGATCCTCGGCACGGCGCTCACGGGCCTGTCGGGGGCGCTGCTGGCGATCAACAGCCAGGTCAACTTCCAGATGGGCTTCAAGCTCCTGCTGCTCGTGTTCGCGGCGGTCACCCTCGGTGGCCTCGGCACGATCTGGGGCGCCCTGCTCGGCTCGATGGTCATCGGCATCCTCTACGAGGTCGGGCCGCTCTTCGGCATCCCGTCCTCGATCAAGGAGGTCGGTGCGCTCGTCGTCCTCATCCTCATCCTGCTGGTCCGGCCGCAGGGCATCCTCGGTCGACCCGAGCGCATCGGCTGAAAGGAACGTCATGGACTACGGAACCATCTTCAGCAGCGCGCTCGCCTCGGCCCTCGGCCCGACCGCGATCGTTTACGCCCTGGCCGCGATCGGCCTGAACATCCACTTCGGCTACACGGGTCTGCTCAACTTCGGCCAGGCCGGCTTCATGGCCGTCGGCGCCTTCGGGCTCTCGGTCAGCGTCGTGACCTACGACCTGCCCTTCGTCGTCGGCGTCCTGATCGCGCTGCTCGCCACGGTCGTGCTCGCGATCATCCTGGGCGTGCCGACCCTGCGTCTGCGCGCCGACTACCTCGCGATCGCCACGATCGCCACGGCCGAGATCCTGCGTCTGATCTTCGGCGCGGTCGAGACCAAGGACGTCTTCGGCGGCTCGAACGGTCTGAGCGGATTCGCGCAGCCGTTCATCGAGCTCAACCCGTACGACAGCGGGCTCGACATCGGGATCATCTCCTACCGTCGCGACGACCTCTGGATCCTCACGGTCGGCTGGGCACTCGTCGCCCTGGCGTGCCTCCTGATCTGGTTGCTCATGCGCAGCCCGTGGGGTCGCGTCCTGCGCTCGATCCGTGAGGACGAGGACGCCGTGCGCTCGCTCGGCAAGAACGTGTTCGCGTACAAGATGCAGGCGCTCGTGCTCGGCGGCGTGTTCGGCGGCCTGGGCGGCATCGTGCTGGCCCTCTCCCAGAACAACATCAAGGGCTCGGACTTCTCGACCAACGTCACGTTCTACGCCTACACGGCCCTGCTCATCGGAGGGGCCGCCCGGGTGCTCGGACCTGTGATCGGCGCGATGATCTTCTGGTTCCTCATGACGGGCATCGGCGCGTTCTTCAGCCAGGCCACGAGTGGCACCGACCCGCTCATCCCGAGCGACATCATGACCGACACGCAGGCCAGCCTCGTGCGCCTGGTCCTCGTCGGGCTCGGACTCATGCTGCTCATGATCTACCGCCCGCAAGGAATCTTCGGCGACCGGAAGGAGCTGGCGATCGATGCCCGCTGACAACCACTCCCTGCTCGCCGGTGTCGCCGACACGCCCGGCGTGGCCAAGCCCGACCCGATCGTCAAGGGTTCGAACATTTCCCGACAGTTCGGTGGTCTGAAGGCCGTCGACGTCGAGCACCTCGAGATCCAACGTGGCGTCATCACCGCGCTGATCGGCCCCAACGGGGCCGGCAAGACCACGCTGTTCAACCTGCTCACGGGCTTCGACGTCCCCGACACCGGCGAGTGGTCGTTCAACGGCACCTCCCTGCAGAAGGTCCCGGCCTACAAGGTCGCGCGGCGTGGCATGGTCCGCACGTTCCAGCTGACCAAGGTGCTCTCCAAGCTGACCGTGATCGAGAACATGCGCCTGGGCGCGACGGGCCAGCGCGGCGAGAGGTTCTGGTCGGCACCGTTCCGGCCCCTCTGGTCCTCGCAGGAGGATGCGAACACCCAGCGCGCCGACGAGCTGCTCGCGCGCTTCAAGCTCGACGCCAAGCGCGAGGACTTCGCCGGATCGCTCTCGGGCGGCCAGCGCAAGCTGCTGGAGATGGCTCGCTCGCTTATGGTCGACCCAGAGCTCATCATGCTCGACGAGCCCATGGCCGGCGTGAACCCGGCCCTGAAGCAGTCGCTCCTGGGTCACGTGAAGTCCCTGCGCGACGAGGGCCGCACGGTCCTGTTCGTCGAGCACGACATGGACATGGTGCGCGACATCTCCGACTGGGTCATCGTCATGGCGCAGGGCAAGATCGTCGCCGAGGGCACACCCGACCAGGTCATGTCCAACCAGGCCGTGATCGACGCCTACCTCGGCGCGCACCACGACACCGATATCACCGAGCTGGACGAGAGCTCCCTCGAGGCCGCGGCCGAGCAGGAGCTGGACGAGGAGGGCACCCATGGCTGAGGCCACCTTCGACGAGGAGAGCCAGAAGCACGCGGCCGGCGCCGACGGCGCCGTCCTGCGCGCCGACGGACTGGTCGCCGGCTACCTGCCGGGCGTCAACATCCTCAACAGCGCCGACCTCTACTGCCAGCCGGGCGAGCTCGTCGGCATCATCGGCCCCAACGGCGCCGGCAAGTCGACCCTCCTGAAGTCCCTGTTCGGGCTCGTCAAGATCCACGAGGGCAGCGTGACCCTCAAGGGCCAGGACATCACCAACCAGCGGGCCGACACGCTCGTGACGGCGGGCATCGGCTTCGTGCCGCAGACCAACAACGTGTTCCCGAGCCTCACGATCGAGGAGAACCTCGAGATGGGCTGCTACCAGCAGCCCAAGCACTTCGCCGAGCGGTTCGCGTTCGTCACCGACCTCTTCCCGCGTCTCGGCGAACGTCGCAAGCAGCGGGCCGGCTCCCTGTCCGGCGGTGAGCGTCAGATGGTCGCCATGGGCCGCGCGCTCATGATGGATCCGCAGGTCCTGCTCCTCGACGAGCCCTCGGCCGGCCTCTCCCCCGTGCTGCAGGACGAGGTGTTCGTGCAGACGCGCAACATCAACAAGGCCGGCGTCTCGGTCATCATGGTCGAGCAGAACGCCAAGCGCTGCCTGCAGATCTGCGATCGCGGCTACGTGCTCGACCACGGCCGCACCGCCTACTCCGGCACGGGTCGCGCCCTCGCCGACGACCCCAAGGTCATCGAGCTGTACCTGGGCACGCTGGGCCAGAAGAAGGCGGGCTGACCCGCGCCGCACCCCGCACGACGAAGAAGGGCCCCGGACACGCCGTCCGGGGCCCTTCTTCGTCGTGGGCGTCGGGCCACAGCCCACCCACGACGACGCCCCCGGGACCGAGGTCCCGGGGGCGTCGTTCGAGGTGCTGGACCTCGTCAGCGTGGATCAGATCGTGCCGCTGATGTACTTGACCGACGTGTACTTGTTGTCGGCGCCGTACTGGTAGATGCCGATCGAGGCGGCCGTCGGGCTGCCCGTCTCGCCAAGCTCGATGGGACCGGAGACACCGTCGTAGTCGATGTCGTCACCGTTCGCCAGGAGCTCGGCGCACTCGGTGAAGGTCGTGCACTTGGTGCCGCCCTCGGTGATGCCCGGGATCTCCTTGGCGATCTTGTCGCCCGCGTCGCTGTCGGCCGCGATGGCCGCCAGGGCGGAGACCACGACGGCGTCGTACGACTCCGCCGCGTAGGAGAAGTCGGTCAGGGCCGGATCGACCCCGAGCAGGCGCTGGCGGAAGTCGCCCGCCGTCTCGGCACCGGGGATCGTGCCCTTGGTGCCCGCGAGCGTGCCGTCGGGCAGCTTGCCGCTGTAGTCGGCCGTGTTGCCGTCGACGAAGTACGTGCTGACGTCCTGCGGACCCACGCCGGCCGAGACGAGCTGCGGCACGATCGTGGTGGTCTCCTCGAACGCGACGAGCACGACGGCGTCGGGCTTGGCCTCGGCGATCTCGGCGACCTGCGAGTCGTAGGACTGCGCGTTCTCGCCGTAGAAGACCGTGGCCGCGACCGTGCTGCCAGCCGCCTCGAGACCCTTCTTGATCTCCGCGGCCAGCGTCTCGCCGTAGGCATCCTGGC
The DNA here is from genome assembly GCA_023252095.1 of Actinomycetes bacterium. Classification (GTDB taxonomy): domain Bacteria; phylum Actinomycetota; class Actinomycetes; order Propionibacteriales; family Nocardioidaceae; genus Aeromicrobium. The sequence continues at coordinate 6,511 of JAHEXN010000086.1, forward strand.
GCGCCAGGATCGCGACGTTCTGCTTGCCGTCCTCGATCAGGAGGTTGGACATGACCGCACCCTGGAGGATGTCCGAGGGGGCCGTGCGGAAGTACAGGTCGGGCTCGGCGAAGTCGCCGTTGTCGAAGTCGGTCGACGTGTTGGCGGGCGAGAACATGACGGCACCGGCCGACATGATCTTCTCGACCACCGTCATGGAGACGCCCGACGAGGCGGCACCGACGATGACGTCGGCATCTGCGTCGAGCAGCTTGTCGGTCTCGGCCGGGGCGATGCCCGAGTCGGTGTCGCCAGAGTCGGCCTTGACGCCCACGACGTCCTTGCCGAGGACGCCGCCGGCCGCGTTGATCTCCTGGATCGCGAGGTCGACACCGGCGAACTCCGGCGGGCCGAGGAACGCGAGGCTGCCGGTCTGGGGCAGCAGCGAGCCGACCGTCAGCACGCCGTCGGCCTTGGACTCGACCGAGTCGTTGTCACTTCCACCGTCGTCGTCGCCGCCACCACAAGCGGCGAGCACCAGGGCGCTCGTCGCGGCCACAGCTGCGAGACGGAACGTCTTCGTCCTGCGCGTCATCAATCCTCCGGAGTTCTCAATGGACGCACGTCCGGGTGTGACCCGGGCCATGCGGATTACGAGGAACTTAACCCGTAGGCGTGTCATTTGTGTGACAGTCGCCAGACCGTCACACGTCGTAGCCAAGTTGTAACCTGCGCGCCGGAAACACAGCCCGGATGCGCGTCAGCCTGCGGCGCCCGGACCCTTCTCGATGACCTGCTGCGCGACCTCCCGCATCGAGAGGCGCAGGTCCATCGCCGACTTCTGGATCCACCGGAACGACTCGCCCTCGCTGATGCCGAACGACTCCTGCAGCACCGCCTTGGCGCGCTCCACGAGCTTGCGGGTCTCGAGCCGGTCGGCGAGGTCGTCCACCTCGGACTCGAGGGCAACGATCTCACCGAACCGGCTGCGCGCCATCTCGATCGCGGGGGCGAGGTCGGACTTCTGGAACGGCTTGACCAGGTACGCCATGGCACCCGCGTCACGGGCCCGGTCGACGAGGTCGCGCTGGCTGAACGCCGTGAGCAGCACGACCGGCGCCAGGCGTTGCTCGGCGATGCGGGAGGCCGCCTCGATGCCATCGAGGCGCGGCATCTTGATGTCCATCAGCACGACGTCCGGGCGGTGCTCGGTCACGAGCGCGACCGCCTGCTCTCCGTCGGAGGCCTGCGCGACGACGTCGTAACCCTCCTCGGCCAGCATCTCGGCAAGGTCGAGGCGGATGAGTGCCTCGTCCTCGGCGATGACGATGCGGATGGCCGGGGTCGCAGGGTCGTCAGCGGGGATCACATGAGAAGGTTATCGGGCCTCGAGGCAGGCCGACATGGCGGAATGGTAGACGCGATGGTCTCAAAAACCATTGTCCGAAAGGGCGTGCGGGTTCGAGTCCCGCTGTCGGCACACGCTCAGCGCACGCCCCTGATGGGGCGGACGGCCGCAGCCGCGAGCACCGCCGTGACCAGGACCAGCACGTAGAGCGTCGGGTAGCCCCAGACGTTGATGACGACCCCACCGAGGGCCGCCGCCAGCACGTAGGGCAGCACGTTGGCGACCCCGATGATGCCGAGGTCCTTGCCCCGGTCCTCGGCCGAGGGCAGCACCTGCGTGACGAGCGCCTGGTCGACGCTCGCGTACACGCCATAGCCCACGCCCAGCATCACGGCGCCCACGGCAGCGGCGGGCATGACCGGCACGAACGCCAGCACGAGACCCGCGGCCCCCTGCAGGACCGACGAGATCACGACCATCCGCTTGCGCCGCATCGTGCGGTCCGACCACCGACCGGCCGGGACTGCGGCAGCGGCAGCCGAGACGGCGTACAGGACCGTGAGCACGAGCACCGCCGTGTCGGGGTCACTGACCTCGACCTCGTCCTTGAGGTAGAAGTACAGGTACACCTGGGCCAGCGCGTTGGAGAGCTGGATCCCGAACCGGCCGAGCCAGGCCCACGTGAAGTCGGCATGGCGGAGCGGGGCCACGAGTCCGCCCAGGACCTCCCGCAGCGGGAGCCGGGGCGGACGTGCAGCGAGACGGGGGGCCACGCTCCGTGCGGTCGCCGCGAACGGGACCGCCAGGAGGAGGCACGCACCGCCGACGACGGCGTACTGCAGCCGCACGTGCCCCGAGAACGCGACCGCGAGGGCGATCACGACGAGGGGTCCGACGCTCAGGGCGATGCCGTAGAACGCCGAGACGTAGGCGCGCTGGGTCACGGGCACGTCGTCCGGCACCACCGCGAGCACCGCCGAGCCGGCACTCGCATATCCCACCGCGACGACCGACCAGCAGAGCACGACGGCCAACGGGGACTCGGCCCATCCCTGGGCCGTCACGCCGATCGCCATGACGACGACGCCACCGACGATCCAGGGATAGCGACGTCCCCGCGCATGGAGCGTGCGATCGGACCAGACGCCGACCGCGATCGCCACGACGACGGTGATCGCGGCGGCCAGGCCCGTCGCCCAGGCCGTCAGCGCGACCTTGGCGGAGTCGGAGCCCGTGACCTGCTCGGCCTGCTCCGGCAGCACGATCTGGGCCACGGCGTAGTAGGCCCCGAAGGTGCCCATCATGACGAGTGTCCAGGGCGTCAGCCATTGCCGACCGACGTCGACCGTCGGCTCGCTCATGACCCCGTCTCGCGTCGCGAGGAGCGGACGTGGTGGGCGTACCAGTCGTAGGAGGCTCGCGGCGTGCGCTCGAGGGTCGAGCGGTCGACGTGCACGAGCCCGAACTTCTGGCGGTACCCCTCGGCCCACTCGAAGTTGTCGAGCAGCGTCCACACGAAGTACCCGCGGACGTCGATGCCGGCGTCCTGGGCGTCGGCCAGGGCCAGGAGGTGCTCCCGCAGGAAGTCGACGCGCCGCACGTCGTCGATCGCTCCGTCCACCATCGGGTCGTCGTAGGAGCAGCCGTTCTCGGTCACGACCACGGGTGGCAGCGCCGGGCCGTAGCGCTCCCGGAGCGTGAGCAAGAGCTCGGTGAGCCCTGTCGGCGCGACGACCCACCCGGTGTCGGTCCGCTCTGCCGCACTTCCGAGTGGCGCGTCGTGCACCGCGAACGGCAGGCCGTCCGGCATCACGATCCCGTTGACGGTTCTGCCAGATCCCTGGGGCGCGCCGACGAAGGCCGGGCTGTAGTAGTTCACGCCGTACCAGTCCAGCGGTGTGCCGATGACGCTCAGGTCCGTGGCCACCGGGCCGGGCATGAGGTCGGCGAATCCGTCCGGATAGCTCCCGAGCAGCAGCGGGTCGGCGAACAACCGGTTGTTCAGGAGGTCGTACAGCTCCGCAGCCTCACGATCCGCGGCGTCCTCCCCCACGGGCACGACCGGCTCGTGGCTCAGCGCGACGCCGACCGAGCTGGCGCCCGCCGCACGCAGGGCCTGCACCGCGAGTCCGTGGCCCAGCAGCTGGTGGTGCGCCGCCGGCAGCGCGTCGAACAGCAGCTGTCGGCCCGGGGCATGGGTGCCGAGGGCGTAGCCGAGCATCGTGACCTCGCGCGGCTCGTTGATCGTGATCCAGTGCCCGACCCGGTCACCCAGGCGATCGGCCACGATCTCGGCGTAGTCGGCGAACCGCTGGGCGGTGTCCCTCGACAGCCACCCACCGGACGCCTCCAGCTCCAGCGGGGTGTCCCAGTGGAACAGCGTCGGCAGGGGCTCGACACCAGCCGCCAGGAGCGCGTCGACCAGCCGGTCGTAGAGCTCCAGGCCGATCGCTGACGCCGGCCCCGACCCGGTCGGCTGGACCCGGGGCCAGGCGATCGAGAACCGATAGACATCGACGCCCAGATCGGCGACCAGCGCGACGTCCTCCTCGAGCCGGTGCACGTGGTCGGTCGCGACCCCGGCGTCGCTACCGTCAGCGATCGCCCCTGGTCGACGGCAGAACTCGTCCCACACCGACTCACCCCGCGGGGCGTCGGCGCTCGTTCCCTCGATCTGGAAGGCCGAGGTCGACACGCCCCACCAGAACGAGCCTGTCGACGTGACCATGCAGGCCAGCGTCGGGCACGGACGGGGTCGCCGTCCAGCCCTGGGTCAGGCCTCGATGTCCTGGTAGGCCGGGACGACCCGGTTGATCGCATCGCCGATGCGGTGGATGCGCAGTGCGTTGGTGGATCCGGGGATTCCCGGGGGCGCACCGGCCACGACGACGACCTCCTCGCCCTCGGAGCAGCGAGCCGCCTCGAGCAGCGCCTTGTCGACCTGCATGACCATCTCGTCGGTGTGCACGACCTCCCTGACCAGGAGGGTCTCGACGCCCCACGTCAGGGCCAGCTGGTTGCGGACGATGTCGTGCGGTGTGAACGCGAGCACGGGAATGTGCGAGCGGTAACGGGCCATGCGCCGGGCCGAACCGCCCGTCGTCGTGAACGCCACGAGATAGCGGGCGTCGACGGCCTCGCCGACCTGCTGCGCGGCCTTGCAGACGATGCCGGTGCGCGTTCGCGCCTGCCACGTGTAGGCCGCCATGCGCGGCAGCCCGTGGTCCTCGGTGGACTCGATGATGCGCGCCATCGTGCGCACGGTGTGGATGGGGTACTCGCCCACGCTGGTCTCACCGGACAGCATCACGGCATCGGCGCCGTCGAGCACCGCGTTCGCGACGTCGGACGCCTCGGCGCGGGTCGGACGCGGGGCCGAGATCATCGACTCGAGCATCTGCGTCGCGACGATGACGGGCTTGGCGTTGCGGCGGGCCTTCTCGACGATGAGCTTCTGGACGATCGGGACGTCCTCGAGCGGCAGCTCGACGCCGAGGTCGCCGCGCGCGACCATGAAGCCGTCGAAGGCGTCGACGATGTCGTCGAGCGCCTCGACGGCCTGCGGCTTCTCGATCTTGGCGATGATCGGGCGGTGGATGCCCTCCTCGCTCATGATCTTGCGGACGTCCTCCGCGTC
>JAHEXN010000318.1 GCA_023252095.1 Actinomycetes bacterium
GCGAGCTACTGCCTGGCGCACGGCTTCGACGCGCTCGGCGACGTGTTCGACCGCGCGCAGCCCGACCTGTACTCGATCGAGCGGGCGAGCGTCCTGCCCGCCGCAGAGCGCTGAGGAGCCTGATGCCCGACGATGTCACGGTCGACCTGATCCGGTCGCTGGTCAGGGCCATCGACGAACCGTCCGTGGCCACGAACATGCGAGGACACGTCGCGGAGTGGGAGTCCCTGGCGATCGTCGTCGAGTTCGGCGACGGCTACCGCAGTGCGTCCGGCTATGCGTACTCCGGCGACGGTGCGGTGTCGCCCGTGGCGTGCGGGTGGAGGAGCATCCAGGCCTCCGTCAACGCGTACCTGGGCAGTCACTACGAGCCCGGCGACCGGTTGCCGTTGAAGTTCCTCGTGCAGCTCGAGCGCGACACAGGCCGGTACGAGGTGACGTTCGAGGACTCCGACGAGGAGCGGTGGAAGACCCGACCGGCGAACTTCCGGGAGATGCGGCAGCAGCTCCGCCCCGCCTTCGACTGACACGATGAGCTCATGATCGAGAATCCGCAGAGGTTCCGTGTCAGCCGCGACGGTGTCGTCCACGAGGCGACCGTGTCGTGGCGGCTCGAGGACAGGGTCTGGATCGTGACCGTCGACTCGCCCGAGCTCGGCTCGGTCGAGGCGGGAGCCGACGACGCGTTCGAGGCGCTGTGTCGTGTGCGCGAGCAGCTCGAGCCGGACGGGTGGCGTCTCGGCGTCGCTGGTGCGCAGGTCGACGTGTGGCCGAGCGGCATGGCGCGCGACCAGGGCGGAGGTCTGCGGGCGTATCGACTCGTGGGCACGATGGCCGGACCCATCGTCGACACCTTCGAGCCGGTCGACCCGGCGACCGTGACGACCGTCGTGGACCAGGAGGCTGCGGCGGAGCGCTTCCACGGGACGAGCGTGCGGTTCAAGGGCGACTGACGCGCCACTGCCTACGATGTCCGAGTGAGCACGGACGACGACACCTACTCGGTTCAGGCGAGGTGGAAGGAAGAGGTCGTCTACCGCGAGGGCGACCGTTCCATCGTCTTCGACGCCGGATGGGGCAGCGAGCCTCGGGTGCTCTACGTGCCCAGCGAGTGGGCCTGGGACCTCTCGACCCCGGCCTGGTTGCACGGACGACGCGCCGAGGTCGTGGCTCGGTTGGAGCGCGACTCGCGGCACGTCATCGCGGTCGACGACGTCCTCGACGCTCGTCTGCGGGAGCGCGCGGGGGCGGCGGTGCCGACGTCGGTCCGGGTCGAGGTGATGCGGCTCGATGCCCACCCGGGGGACCTCTGGGGCCTGGAGATGCAGGTCGACGTCGCGAGCACGCTCATGCTGTCGGAGATGCTTGCGACGGTGCTGGAGCCCTTCCTCGGTCGGGCGCCGGAAGCCGCGTGGCGCTGCCGCAGTCGAGTGGAGAAGCAATGGCGGGACCTGGCGGAGGTGGTCACCACGGGTGCAGCCGAGCGCCGCGGTGCGCGTCTGCTCGCGCAGGACGTGCCGCTCCACCTCTTCATGGGAGCCGGCCAGGCCGTGCTGCGGGTGGCGTGCCGCCCCACCTGAGTCGCTGGGTGGCTACGGGCTCAGCTGTTGCCGAGGAGCTCCCAGTAGCGAGCCTCGTGGTGCTCCGACGGGGTGGGCGAGACCTCGGGCTCGAGCAGGTCGTCGGGGTCGTCGGCGCTGATCGCGACGCCCCGTGAGCGGCACTCCGCCACCAGTGCGGTGTAGTCCTCGAGCGACCACTGGCCGTACTCGTCGGCCAGGGCCTCGCTGAGGGTGGTGCCGCGGAGCAGCTCGAGCTGACCTTCGGTGTCGAGCGCGACCACGGGCGCGGCGTCGAGCGGGAGGTCGGCGGGGCCGCGCCAGTAGCCGAAGGCGACGCCCTCGTCGTCGTTCTCGGCGACCCACGTGATGAGCGCGGCGGTCTCCTCGATCGCCTGGGTGTTGGCGGCGATGTCGGGGTTGGCGAGGTCCTCGGCGGTCAGGTAGCTCGTGTCGAGGGCTGCCGGCTTCTCGCCGTCGGCCAGGAAGCGCAGGCTCTCCGACAACGGGTTCGGCTGACCGGCGTCCTGGACGCGGCGCCACACGGCGAGGTCTTCGGGAATCGTCGACATGACTCCATGATGGCGCGGATGATTGTGGACGACGACAGGCCGGCCTAGGGTCCGAGTGGTCCGGAGTCGCCACCGCGTGAGGAGTTGCCATGCCGCGCACCCGAGTTCACAACCTGATGGTGTCCGCGGACGGGTTCGCCGCCGGCGATCACGTGACCCTGGAGCAGCCGATCGGGGGCGCCGAGGCGATCTTCGGGTGGTTCGACGGCCGGGTGATCCATGGAGTCCAGGACGTCGAGGGTCCGGTGACGGTGGACCAGGCGCTGTTCAGCATGTGGGGTCAGGGCATCGGTGCCGAGATCATGGGGCGGCGCAAGTTCGGCCCGCAGCAGGGGGAGTGGCCGGACGACGGCTGGGAGGGATGGTGGGGCGATGCGCCGCCGTTCCTGACTCCGGTGTTCGTCCTGACGCACCACCCGCGCGAGTCGATCGAGTTCGCCAACGGCACCAGCTTTCACTTCGTCGATGTCTCCCCGGAGGAGGCGCTGCGCCAGGCGCAGGCTGCGGCGGGCGAGGCAGACGTGCGGATCGGCGGGGGACCGTCGACCGTCCGCGCGTTCCTCGAAGCCGATCTCGTCGACTTCCTGCACCTGGCGATCGTGCCCGTCGTGCTGGGCAGCGGCGCCCGGATCTGGGACGACCTCTCCGGCCTGGAGGAGCGATTCAGCGTCGAGACCATCGGCACCTCCAGCGGCCTGACGCACCAGCTGTGGAACCGGAAGCGCTGAGAACGGTCCCTAGACTCGCGGCGTGGGTCTCAACGTCTCCTTTCTCGTCTACTCCACCACCGGAACGCTCGACCTCACGCGGTCGGACCGATGACGGCCCGAGCCGGCGCGTGCGAGGTCTGCACCGCGTGTTGAGTGCACGCGATCCGGGACGAACGGGTCGTGGTCGTCGCGGAGGCCAACTGGGTCGAGATCCGGTGGTGCTCGGTCTGCGGGGCCTACTGGGACATGCAGCCT
>JAHEXN010000087.1:0-9675 GCA_023252095.1 Actinomycetes bacterium
TGATGCGAGCACCCGCGGCGCGGACCTCCTCGACCAGCTGGTCGTGGCGCGGACGCTCGAGGATGCACACCGTGACGTCGCTGTGCGAGACACCCTTCGTGCGGGCGATGATGTCGATGTTCTCGGCCACCGGGAGGCGGATGTCGATCAGGTCGCCGAACTCGGGGCCGGCGGCGATCTTCTCCATGTAGAACACCGCAGACGGGTCGTACATCGAGCCTCGCGGCGCGACGGCCATGACGCTGATCGCGTTGGGCATGCCCTTGGCGGTCAGCGTGGTGCCGTCGATCGGGTCGACCGCGATGTCGCACGCGGGTCCGTTGCCGTCACCGACCTGCTCGCCGTTGAACAACATGGGCGCCTCGTCCTTCTCGCCCTCGCCGATCACGACGACACCGTTCATCTCGACGGTGTTGATCAGGGTGCGCATCGCATTGACCGCGACCCCGTCGGCGCCGTTCTTGTCGCCACGCCCCACCCAGCGACCGGCGGCCATGGCCCCGGCTTCGGTGACGCGGACGAGGTCGAGGGCGAGATTGCGGTCGGGCGCCATGTCGGCGGGCTGAAGGCTCTCCACCCGGGCATCCTAGTGGCACCGCCGGGTGCGGTCTGCCGTTCGCCCCGCTGGTGGCGCGCGCGGGGTCGTCGGGTCCGCAGGGGCTGGGCATGTTCTGCCTAGACTCGTCGGGTGATCCGCTTCGACCACGTCACCAAGACGTACTCCGGACAGAAGCGACCTGCCCTCGACGGTCTCGACCTCGAGATCGCCAAGGGTGAGTTCGTGTTCCTCGTCGGTGCCTCGGGCTCCGGCAAGTCGACGTTCCTGCGCCTCGTGCTGCGCGAGGAACGGCCGAGCGAGGGCCGGGTCTTCGTGGCCGGCAAGGAGATCGACAAGCTGTCGAGCTGGAAGGTCCCGAAGCTGCGACGCCAGGTCGGCACGGTCTTCCAGGACTTCCGTCTGCTGCCCAACCGCACGGTCAACGAGAACGTCGCGTTCGCGCTGCAGGTCATCGGCAAGTCCCGCGCCGAGATCGACAAGGTCGTGCCCGAGACGCTCGAGCTTGTCGGCCTGGAGGGCAAGGGGCACCGGCTGCCCAACGAGCTGTCCGGCGGCGAGCAGCAGCGCGTCGCGGTCGCGCGTGCGTTCGTCAACCGCCCCAAGATCCTGATCGCGGACGAGCCCACCGGAAATCTCGACCCGGCCACGAGCGTCGGCATCATGAAGCTGCTCGACCGCATCAACCGCACCGACACCACGGTCGTGATGGCCACCCACGACTCCTCGATCGTCGACCAGATGCGCAAGCGCGTCATCGAGCTCGACGACGGACGCGTCGTGCGCGACGAGGCCCGCGGCATCTACGGCTACCAGAGCTGAGGCGCGCATGAATCTCACCCTGCGGGAGCTGGGCACCAGCCTGTCCCGGAACAAGTCGATGACGATCTCGCTGGTCGTCACCATGACGGTCTCGCTGCTGCTGGCGGGCCTCGGTCTGCTGATCCAGGCCCAGGCCGACCGCACCGAGGAGTACTTCGGCAACCAGCTGCAGCTGCAGGTCAGCCTGTGCACCGGCACCTCGAAGGCGCCGACCTGCATCGGCGGCGCCGCCACCGAGGACCAGAAGAAGGCCGTCGAGGAGGCGCTCAAGGACAACCCCGAGGTCGAGAGCTTCGAGGTGCGTACCGCCGAGCAGAACTACGAGCGCGCCAAGGAGCGCATCGGTGACTCCGACACGGGGCGCAAGCAGCTCGAGGTCGTCGGCGTCGAGGACTTTGCCGACTCCTACTTCGTGACCCTCGTGAACCCGCAGGAGTACGACGGCGTGCTGAGCCAGGTCAGCGGCATGGACGGCGTCAACAGCGTGCTGTCGCTCGAGGACCTCCTCAAGCCGCTCTTCGTGGCGCTCGAAAAGCTGCAGTGGGCCTCGATCGGTACGGCGCTGCTCCTGATCCTCGCCGCGATCCTGCAGGTCTCCAACACGATCCGCATGACGGCGCACGCGCGCCGCCGCGAGATCAGCATCATGCGGTATGTGGGCGCGTCGAGCTGGCACATCCAGCTGCCGTTCATCCTGGAGTCGCTCGTCGCTGCCGTCGTCTCGGCCGTACTGGCGTCGGCGGGCATCGCCGCGTTCATGGGATTCGTGGTCTACGGCTTCCTGCGCGAGAACCTGCAGATCACGACCTGGGTGCGATGGCAGGAGGCCCTCGGCGTCATGGGCCTGACCTCGCTCCTGGCGGTCGCGCTGGCCCTGCTGCCGACGCTGCTGCTGACGCGCAAGTACCTCAAGGTCTGACCTGGCTCACGCCCGGACGTCGGTGGGGGTGGCCCTGACCCTCAAGGTGAACTAGAGTCTCTCCCGTCACACGAGTTCACTCACGTTGCACTCGCCTGCCCGTCAGGGCACTTCCCCAGGTCGAGGTTTTCCGTATGAGATCCACCCCACGGTCCGCTCTGCTCGCGTTCACGCTGACCTTCGCGCTGATCGCCGCGCTCGCAGGCCCGTCGCTGGCCGAGTCCAAGGACGACCTGCAGAAGAAGAAGAACGGCATCAACTCCGAGATCGCGGGTGCCCAGCAGGCGTACGACGAGTCCAGCAAGGCGGCGGCCGACGCTGCCGCGGCGCTCCAGGCCTCCCAGGCACAGCTGGCCGACGCCCAGGCGACGCTCGGCTCGGTGCGGGGCCAGCTCGTGGCGGCCAGGGCGCTCGACGCCCAGATGCAGGCCAAGCTCGCCCAGAGCGAGGCCGACCTGGCCAAGGCGGAGTCCGACCTCGCCGCCGGTGAGCAGCAGGTCGAGGCCTCCACGCAGGACGTCATCGCCTTCACGGTCGAGTCCCTGCAGGACGGCGGGACGGGCCTGCGGGCGTTCAACGACCTCGTGAGCGGTGCGGACCCGACCGAGTTCACCGAGCAGGTCGCGATCAACAACACGATCGCCGACTCGCAGCTCAGCAAGCTCGACACGCTCGACGCGACCCGCGTCATGCTCGACCTGAACGAGCAGAAGGTCCAGGCGCTGCGCGACCAGGTGCAGGTCGAGCGCGACGAGGCCGCCGCCAACCTCACCAACATCACGGCACTGGAGCAGCAGGCTGCGGCCCAGGAAGCCTCCGTGGCCCAGCTCGTCCAGGCCAACTCCGCCAACAAGTCGGCCGCCGACGCGGCGGTGGCCAGTGACGCGGCCGACGTCGCGGCGCTGGAGGCGGAGCGGGTCGCCACGGAGAACCGCATCGCCCAGATCGTGGCCCAGGAGCTCGCGGCCGCCAACGCCAACAACGGTGGAGGCGGGGGCGGCGGTGGTGGTGGAGGCGGTGGAAGCAGCACCGGCAAGCTGTCCTACCCGCTCAGCTCGGTGCGGATCACCTCGCCCTACGGCTACCGGATCCACCCGATCTCGGGCGTGCGCCGCCTGCACGACGGAATGGACTTCGGCGCCGCGTGCGGCACGCCGATCAAGGCCGCGGCGGACGGCACGATCGTCAGCCAGTACTACAACAGCGGCTACGGCAACCGGGTCATCCTCAACAACGGGGTCATCAACGGGGCCAGCATCGTCACGACCTACAACCACCTGTCGCGCTTCGCGGTCAGCGCGGGGCAGCGGGTCTCGCGGGGCCAGACGATCGGCTACGTCGGCACCACGGGCTCCTCGACCGGCTGTCACCTGCACTTCATGGTGCTGGCCAACGGCGCGCACACGAACCCCGCCGGCTGGATCGGCTGACGCCGGGCTCCCGGCCTCGTCGTCGGGTGAGAGAATGGGCAGATGCCCAAGGAGACCGGCCGCAAGGTCATCGCCCAGAACAAGAAGGCGCGCCACGACTACCACGTCGAGGACACCTTCGAGGCGGGCATCGTGCTGGTCGGCACCGAGGTCAAGAGCCTGCGGATGGGACGCGCGTCGCTCGTCGACGGCTTCGCCGAGGTCGACCGCGGCGAGGTCTGGCTGTTGCAGGTCCACATCCCGCAGTACGCGCAGGGCACCTGGACGAACCACGAGGCCCGTCGCAAGCGCAAGCTTTTGCTGAACCGGGTCGAGATCGACCGGATCGAGCGCAAGCTCATGGACAAGGGCGTCACGCTCGTGCCGCTGAGCCTGTACTTCAAGGACGGCCGGGCGAAGGTCGAGATCGCCGTGGCGCGCGGCAAGAAGGCCTTCGACAAGCGCCACACGATCCGTGAGCGGGATGCGATGAACGAGGCGGGCCACGAGGTCGGTCGCAAGCTCAAGGGCCTCTGAGCGTGACGTCGCCGGGCGAGCCGGCCGCGATGCTCCCGGCGCCCACGACCGACGCCGAGCTTCCGGCGTACCTCGAGGCCCTCGGCCTGCCCGGCCTGTTCGACGTGCACGTGCACTTCATGCACCCGCGCGTGCTGGCGAAGGTCTGGGCGTACTTCGACGCGGCTGGTCCCAAGCTCGGGCGTGCATGGCCGATCAGGTACCGGTTGAGCGACGACGAGCGGGTCGCGACCCTGCACGCGATGGGCGTCCGGCACTTCTCGGCCTTGTCGTACGCGCACAAGCCGGGCGTCGCCACCTTCATGAACGCGTGGAGCACGGAGTTCGCGGCCCAGCACCCGGAGTCGCTGCACTCTGCGACGTTTTTTCCCGAGCCGGAGGCCGACGCCTACGTCGCGGAGGCCCTCGAGCGAGGTGTCGAGGTCTTCAAGGCCCACGTCCAGGTGGGCGAGTTCTCGCCGGACGACCCGCTCCTCGACCCCGTGTGGGCGAGGCTCGAGCGTCATGGGGCACCGGTCGTGCTGCACGCGGGCTCCGGTCCTGCCCCGGGCCGGTTCACGGGCGTCGAGCCGGTGCGCCGGGTGCTCGAGCGCTTCGGCGACCTTCGGCTCGTGATCGCCCACCTGGGCACCCCGGAGTGCGCCGCGTTCGTCGAGCTCGCGGCCCAGCACCCGCACGTCATGCTCGACACGACCATGGCGTTCGTCGACTTCTGGGACGACGACCGCTCGTTCGACGTCGTCGACCGGCTCGTCGAGCTGCAGTCACGCGTGCTGTTCGGCAGCGACTTCCCCAACATCCCGTACGCGTACGCCCACCAGGTCGAGGCGCTCGTCCGTCTCGGCCTCGGCGACGACTGGATGCGCGACGTGCTGTGGCACAACGGGGCACGCCTTTTCGGGCGACCCTGACCGGGTGCACCTGACGCCCGTCGGCCATGATGGGCCCGCACGCCGTCGCCTGTGAGGAGCAGCATGAGCAAGACGAACCCGGGTCACTTCTTCGAGGACTTCGCGATCGGACAGGTCTTCGAGCACGCGACGCCCCGCACGATCACCGAGGGCGACCGGGCGGTGTACGGCGCGATCTACCCGACACGGTTCGCGATCGCGTCCTCGGCCCAGTTCGCGGCGCAGGTGGGTCTGGAGCGGCATCCCGTCGAGGAGCTCATCGCCTTTCACGTCGCGTTCGGCAAGACCGTGCCGGACGTGTCCCTCAATGCGGTCGCCAACCTGGGCTACGCGGAGCTGCGCTTCCATCAGCCCGTCGTCCCGGGCGACACGCTGCGCACGAGCTCGGAGGTCATCGGCCTCAAGCAGAACTCCAACGGCAAGAGCGGCGTCGTCTACGTCCGTTCGACGGCCGTCAACCAGCGCGGTGAGGTCGCGCTCGACTGGGCCCGCTGGGTCATGGTCCACAAGCGTGACCCGTCGCTCGAGGCGCCCGAGACGGTCGTGCCGGAGCTCGCGTCCGTCGTGGCCCCTGCCGACCTCGTGATCCCGGCCGGACTCGACTTCTCGACCTACGACTTCGCCGCGGCCGGCGAGCCGCACCGCTTCGGCGACTACGAGGTCGGGGAGAAGATCGACCACGTCGACGGCGTCACGCTCAGCGAGTCCGAGCACATGATGGCGACCCGCCTCTGGCAGAACACCGCGAAGGTCCACTTCAACACCGAGGCCCGGCCCGACGGTCGCCGGCTCGTCTACGGCGGGCACGTCATCTCGATGGCGCGCGCGTTGTCGTTCAACGGGCTCGCGAACGCGCAGCTCGTCGCGGCGATCAACGGGGGTTCGCACACGGCGCCTGCGTTCGCCGACGACACGGTCTACGCGTGGTCCGAGGTGCTGGACAAGGCCGATGTCGACGCGCCGGGCGTGGGAGCGCTGCGCCTGCGTCTCGTCGCCACGACGGGACGCGACGAGTCCATGACGCTCAAGGGCGACGACGGGAAGTACGCCCCCGGCGTGCTGCTCGACCTCGACCTCTGGGCCCTCGTCCCGCGCTGAGCCGGGCGAATCCGATGTCAGCCCGACTGGTCCTCGTCCGCCACGGCGAGACGGAGTGGAGCCGCGCGGGTCGCCACACCTCGACGACCGACCTGCCGCTCACGGAGGCCGGCGAGGACGAGGCGCGAGCCCTCGCGCCGGTGCTCGCCGAGCTCGACGTCGACCGGGTGCTCTGCAGCCCCCGGCTGCGGGCGCGGCGGACGGCGGAGCTCGCGGGCCTCGCGTCGCCGGAGATCTGCGAGGACCTCGCCGAGTGGGACTACGGCGACTACGAGGGCGTCACGACCCCGGAGATCCGGCGGACCGTCCCGGGATGGACCGTGTGGTCGTCACCGGTTCCGGGCGGGGAGACGCCGGAGCAGGTCGCGGAGCGCCTCGACCGTGTCGTCGAGCGCGTGCGGTCGACCGACGACACGACGCTCGTGGTGGCGCATGGACACTCCCTGCGGGCGCTCGTGGCTCGCTGGCTGGACCTGCCGGTCGCCGAGGGCCGGCACTTCGTGCTCGACACCGCGACCTGGAGCGAGCTCGGCGACGACCGCGGCACGCCGGCCGTGCTCAGCTGGAACGTGGGCCGCCGCCGCTAGGTCCTCGGTGTGCCGTCGCCGAAGGCGCGCAGCGTGCGGGGGCGGGCGACGAACGACGAGAACAGACTCACCAGCAGACCCGTCCCGAAGCCGATCGCGACGATCGTGGTCGTGAGCTGCCCGCCGACCAGGGCCACGCCGAACGCGAACGCCACCGCGCCGAGCACGGCGATGGGCAGGCACCAGAGCAGCCGCAGTGGCAGGGGCCGGTGGACCGACACGGCCATGCGGCGCAGCGCCTCGTCTGACGGCCCCCGACGGTCGCGGGGGTCGGCGGGTTCGGGCTGGGTCGCGCTCATGTGACCTGACGCTAGCCTGACCGCATGCGGATCGACCTGCACACCCACTCGAACCGGTCGGACGGCACTGACTCGCCTGCCGATCTCGTGCGGAACGCGGCCCACGTCGCCCGGCTCGACGTCGTCGCCCTGACCGATCACGACTCCACGACCGGGTGGGACGAGGCGCAGTCCGAAGCCGATCGCGTCGGCATCAGGCTCGTCCGCGGCATCGAGATCTCGACGCGGTTCCAGGGCGAGAGCGTGCACCTGCTCGGCTACGAGTTCGATCCCGAGCACCCGGCGTTGGTCGCCGAGCTGCGGCGGGTGCTCGACGGGCGTGACAACCGGCTGCCGGACGTGCTCCGCAAGCTGGCCGAGCACGGCATCGACATCACGCTCGAGGACGTCGCGGCGCAGTCGGGTGACGCTGCAGCCTCGGGCCGCCCCCACATCGCCGACGCCATGGTGGCCAAGGGCTACATCGCTCATCGCGGCGAGGCGTTCGACGGCTGGCTCAACACCGGCGGCCGGGCGTACGTCGACCGCTACTCCGCGCCGTTGCTCACGGCGATCGGGCTGCTCAAGGACGCGGGCGGTCGCGCGGTCGTGGCGCACCCGTGGTCGCGGGGCAGCGACCGGGTGCTGACGGTCGACGCCTTCCAGCGACTGAAGACCTCTGGCCTCGACGGCATCGAGGTCGACCACAACGACCATGGCGCGACAGCCCGCGAGCGTCTTCGGGCGATCGCGGCTGACCTCGACCTCGTCGTGACGGGCTCGAGCGACTACCACGGCACGGGCAAGAGCGATGCCTTCCACCTGGGGGCGAATCTCACCGCCCCCGACCAGCTCGACCGCCTCCTCCCCTGACGCTCGCGAGAGACTTTGTTGGTACACAGGAGAGACTTTGTTGGTGGTCAGGAGACAACAAAGTCGCTCGTGACCACCAATAAACTCTCTCGCGAGCGGTACGTCAGAGGGTCGTGAGGAAGGGGAGCCAGGCGGCGGCCAGGGCCTCGGGGTCCTCGACGCCGGGGGAGTGGCCGAGGCCAGGCAGGACGACCCGCTCGACGCCGAGGCGGCGCGCCATGTCGGCCTGCGTCGCGAGCGGCCAGGCGTCGTCGAGCTCGCCGTACCCGACCCAGACCGGAACGCCCGTCGCGGCGACCTCGGCCACGCGATCGGGCGCCTCGAGCAGGTGGAGCGTCATGGCCCGCAGCGAGTCGGGGGAGTTGGCGACGAACCGGCGCTCCAGGAACGCGGCGACGTCAGGCGGGCGAGGCACGACAGCGGCACGCTCCCCGATCCGGTGCAGCTCGAGCAGGGGGATCGCGCCGATCGCATCGGCGAGGTGGCGAAGCGGACGGGTCGGGGAGTCGCCGAGCGCTCCGGGGCCGGTGCAGAGCAGGCTCAGGCTGCGCCACCGTCTCGGCAGCTCCGCAGCCGCGGTCTGCGCGACGAGACCGCCGAACGAGTGGCCGAGCACGTGCACGGGCTCGGCGGAGACTGCCTCTGCCACGGCAGCCGCGTCCGCGGCGAGGGCCTCGAGGGTGTAGTCGTCCTGTGGCGTTCCCGGTGTCTCGAACTGTCCACGCTGGTCGTACGCCGTGGCGTCGAGGCCGGCCTCGGCGAGCAGCGGCAGCAGCTGGGTGAAGTCCTCCTTGCTACCGGTCCAGCCGGGCACCAGGAGCACGTGCCCGCGTGGGGCGTCTGCGCGAGCGACGTGGGCCGCGAAGGACCCGCGTGGCGTGTCGATCCGCGTGGCGTCGACGCCGTCAGGAACGACGAGGGTGAGCGGAGTGCTCATCGCGGCACCGGCGAGATGAAGCGACGGTACGCCGGAGCCGCGACGAGGTGTCGTTGGTTCACTCGCTCACGCTCGCTCATCGCGGCACCGGCGAGATGAAGCGACGGTACGCCCGAGCCGCGGCGAGGTGTCGTTGGTTCACTCGCTCACGCTCGCTCATCGTCCCCGCTTCGCCGCGCGGGCCACGAGTGAGGTCGGGGCGTGCTTGGCGAGGAACGTCAGGACCTTGTAGCGCTTCGACGGTACCGACAGCGACTTGCCCCGCTCGAGGTCGCGCAGGCCCTCGGCCACGACGCGGTCG
Source organism: Actinomycetes bacterium (assembly GCA_023252095.1). Taxonomy (GTDB): domain Bacteria; phylum Actinomycetota; class Actinomycetes; order Propionibacteriales; family Nocardioidaceae; genus Aeromicrobium. The sequence continues at coordinate 9,229 of JAHEXN010000087.1, forward strand.
GACTGGAGCCACATCCACCTCGGCACCCCGGAGATGTCCATCTCGCCCCGCTGATGGAACTCGGTGCGCGTGAAGCCGGGAGCGAGCGCCATGACCTTGACGCCCGAGGCGCCGTGGTGCCAGCCCGCCCACAGCGAGAGGTTGGTGAGCCACGCCTTGTGGGCGGAGTACGCGCCGCGCGGGGTGAACGCCGCGACGCTCGTGACGTTGACGACCCCGCCGTGCCCGCGGGTCGACATGGACTTGATCGCCGCGTCCATCAGGTGCATGGGGGCCCGCACGAGGAGGTCGAGCTGGCGGTCCTCCTCGGCGATCTCGGTCGACCCGAACCAGCCGGCCAGCGACGCGCCGGCGTTGTTGACCAAAAGGTCGACCGGGCGATCGGGGTCCGACAGCACGGCGGCGACGCGGTCGACGTCTGCAGGCACCGTGAGATCGGCCGTCAGG
>JAHEXN010000087.1:9685-11372 GCA_023252095.1 Actinomycetes bacterium
GGGCCGAGCGCAGCTCGGCCGCGACCTGCTCGAGTCGCTGCGTGTCGCGAGCGACGAGGACCAGGTCGTCACCACGGGCGGCGAGAGCACGGACGAAGGAGTGGCCGATGCCGGCGGTGGCGCCGGTGACGAGAGCACGGGAGGACATGCGTCCCAGCATGCCGCACACGCGCAGACGAGGGCGTCGCCAGTGGCACAATGGCCGTCGTGACGACGACGATCAGCGTGGTGAACCAGAAGGGCGGGGTCGGCAAGACGACGACCGTCGCCTCCCTCGGCGCGGCGCTGGTCGAGCTCGAGCAGCGCGTGCTGCTCGTCGACCTCGACCCCCAGGGCGGCCTGACGTTCTCGTTGGGCATCGATCCCGAGGACCTCGACGTCACGGTCGGCGACGTCCTGCTCGGCACCCACCGCGCCGACGACGCCATCGTGGTGACCGACGACGGGGTGCACCTGCTGCCCTCGAACATCACCGTCACGCAGGCCGAGGAGGGCCTCGTGACCCGCACGGGCCGCGAGCAGCGGCTGCGCGTCGCACTCGACAAGGTCGCGGGCGACTACGACTTCATCATCGTCGACTGCCCGCCCACGCTGGGCGTGCTCACGGTCGGCGCGCTCTCGGCGTCCGACAAGGTGCTGATCCCGCTCCAGGCCGAGACCCTCGCACACCGGGGTGTCGGCCAGCTGCTCGAGACGATCAACGACGTGCAGCAGTTCATCAACTCCGGACTCACGGTCTGGGGCGTCCTGCCCACGATGTACGACGGGCGCACGAAGCACGCCCAGGCCGTCGTCGAGGCGATCGGCTCGACCTACGAGCTGCCGATCATCTCGCCGTCCATCCCGAAGTCGATCCGGTTCGCCGAGGCTCCGGCGATCGGTCGCACGATCCTCGGCACGCACCGCACCCACAAGGGTGCCGAGGCGTACCGCGCGGTGGCCGCCCAGCTGCTGGACTGAGTTCGTGACGACATGTACAGTCGTGTACATGTCGGAGCATGCGATGAGTGAGGCGCGCGCCAACCTGGCGGCTCTGCTCGATGCCGTCGAGCACGGCGAGGACGTCGTCATCACCCGATACGGGCGACCTGCGGCTCGGCTCGTCCCGGCAGCTCCGGCCTACGAGAAGCCGGCCGACCTGATGCGAGCGGCCGGCCGGCTCATGGTCGAGCTCGACAGGAGTCGTGCCGAGCACCTGCCGCCCGTCGCGCCGGACGAGGGTGGTCCGAGTGCCGACGACCTGGTGCGGGCCCTGCGCCGCGATCGAGACGCCTGGTAGTGCGAGCCTTTGACGCGGACGTGCTGATCTACGCCAGTGCGGGCGATCCCCGCGGCGACGTGCTGCTCGAGGATCTCGACCCGGCGCGGCCAGGTGCGGTGGCGGGCCTCGGATCGGTCCTGCTGCTGACCGAGACGCTGGTCCCGGGAAAGGGGGCTGCGCATCATCCGCGCCTGCGTGGACTCCTCGCGCGGCTCGACCTGGTGCCGGTCACTCGCGAGGTGGCCGCTGTCGCGGCCACCCTGCGCGGTGTCTACCGACTCAAGACTCCCGATGCGATCCACCTCGCCACCGCTGTGGTGGCTGGCGCGGATCAGTTCGTGACCGGCAACCGGCGCGACTTCGACGCGCGGATGGCCGAGATCGACGTCGTTCTCGTCTAGCTGCCGGTTGCCTCGCCAGCGGACC
>JAHEXN010000088.1 GCA_023252095.1 Actinomycetes bacterium
AGGACGGAGACGACGACGGTGACGACCTGCCGCTGACCTCCGAGTCGGTCACGTCGCTGGTCCAGGCCGCGACCGCGAACACCGCGGGTCGCGTCGTGCAGATCGAGTCCGACGACAATCGCTACTCCGTCGAGGTCCGGACGTCCTCCGGCTCGACCGTCGAGCTCGACCTCGACCAGTCGTTCCAGGTCGTCGGCACCGACCGTGACGACGACGACGACGACGGCGACGACGACTGACATCGGCGCCACGACTCGTGGCTCGACGAAGGGCCGCACCCGCTCGGGTGCGGCCCTTCGTCATGTCCAGGGGCCCGGCAGGGGTGCCGGGCCCTGGGCGGCAAGGTGAGCCCCGGCAGGGGTGCCGGGCCCTGGGCGGCAAGGTGAGCCCCGTCCCTGAAGGCGCCTTCAGGTCGCTTCAGGGTGGCTTCAGCACCCGACCGCGAGGGTGGAGTCATGAGCAACGACAACACGAACCCCACGCCCACCCCGAACCCTGAGGCCGCCCCCCAGACGGCGCCCGCCCCGGCTCCTCGCCGGCGCACCGGCCTGATCGTCGCCGGTGTCGCTGCCGTCGTGATCCTGGCCGCGGGAGTCGGTGCCGGTTTCGCCGTCGCGCTGTCGGGTGACGATGACGACGACCGCACCGAGTTCTCGAACAGCTCGAACAACGGCGGCCCGGTCTCCGGCGACACCGACCTCGACGGCATGCTCGACGCGGCCAAGACCGCGCTGACCGCAGCCGACGGCGAGGTCGTCGCGATCGAGGAGCGCACCGACGGCACCTGGCGCGTCGAGGTCCAGGGCGGTGGCCGCGAGTACGAGGTCGCCGTCGACGGCTCGGACGCCCGCGTCGTGGAGGAGGACAACGACGACGACGGCGACGACCTCGCCCTCACGGAGGACGCAGTCCGCTCGCTGGTCGAGGCCGCGACGGCCGACACCGATGGTCGCGTCGTGCAGATCGGCTCGGACGACAACCGCTACTCGGTCGAGGTCCGCCCCGCCTCCGGTCCGTCGGTCGAGCTCGACCTCGACGACTCCTTCCAGGTCGTCGGGTCCGAGACTGACGACTGAGCACGGCGCCACCCCAGGTGGCATGACGAAGGGCCGCACCCACCGGGTGCGGCCCTTCGTCATGCTCAGGAGTGCTGGCGAGGCGTCACTTGACGTCGTCGGCGGCGTCCTTGGCCTGGTCGGCAGCGTCGTCGACCGCGCCCTTCGCGTCGTCGGTGAGGTCCTTGGCCTTGTCGGCCGCGTCATCGGCGACGGTCTTGGCCTTGTCGGCGGCCTTGTTCACGAGATCGGCCGGCTTCGACAGGTCGACGCCCGAGCCCTGGCCAGGCGGCGTGTACGTGGGGCCCGAGCTCTGCGCCTTGAGCTTGGAGAAGACAAAGCCTCCGGCCGCGGCGATCAGACCGATGACGGCAACCTTCTTGAGCTTCGACTTCTTCTTCTTGGGCTTGGCGCCCTCGGGAAGGCGGTCGGCGACGTCGTCAGGCAGGCGCTCGAACAGCGAGGCGTGCAGCTCGGGCAGACGGGTCTTGAGCTCGTCGCGTCCTTCGCCGAGCTTGGAGACGACCTGGTCCCGGACGATGGGTGCCTTCGTGGTGACCTGGTCTACGACCTGGTCACGCAGGATGGGGGCGTTCTTGGCGACCTGCGCGCGGAGGTCGTCGTAGGTGTGCTCGATGGTGTCGCGCACGGTGTGCTTCTTCTTGCGGCGCAGCGGCATGGTTCCTCCTCGTGGTCCTGACTCGACCCTAACGGGCGGCTCGGCATCCGCACCCTGACCAAGGAGGGGTTGGCGGCGCCGCGCGGGGCCCTGCGAGCCGCGTCGCAGGTAGCCTCGCCGCAGGGGAGGTGTCCGGATGGCGGATCGACCGCAGCACGTCGTGGTGGTGGGCGCGGGCATGGTCGGACTCGCCACGGCGTGGTTCCTCCAGGAGCGCGGAGCGCAGGTCACGATCGTGGACCGCACGGGGGTGCTCGCGGGCTCGTCACGCGGCAACGCCGGCTGGCTCGCGCCGGCGCTCACGCTGCCTCTGCCGGACCCCGCGATCCTGGCGACGGGCGCGCTGGCGGCACTGAAGCCGTCGTCCCCCGTCTACGTGCCACCGACCGCGAACCCCCGGCTGCTGAAGTGGCTCGTCTCCTTCACCCGGCACTGCACGCCCGGCAAGTGGCGATCGGCGATGGAGGTGTTCACGGCGGCGAACCGGCAGGCGCTCGCCGCATTCGACGAGCTCGGCATCGAGGAGCCCACCAAGCCGGCCGATCCGTTCCTCGCCGCCTTCCGCACGGAGAAGGACCGCGCCGTGCTCGTCGAGGAGTTCGAGAACGTCGCGACGCTCGGCGGCGTCACCGACTTCGACCTGCTCGACGGCGGTGCGATGCACGGGCTCGAGCCGGCTCTGGGCGAGGACGTCTCGTGCGGCGTGCGGCTGCACGGCCAGCGCTTCATCGACCCGGGCCGGTACGTCACCTCGCTCGCCGAGGCGGTGCAGGCGCGCGGCGGCGAGATCGTCCTGGCCTCGGTCGCCTCGGTCGACTCCCAGGGTGGCGGGGTCGCGGTGCGCACGTCGACCGGACCTGTCACGGCCGATGCCGTCGTGGTCGCGTCCGGTGCCTGGTTGTCGGAGCTGGTCAGGCCACACGGGGTGCGCGCGTTCGTGCAGGCGGGACGCGGCTACTCGTTCACGGTGCGTCCGGAGAGCCAGCCACGGGGGCCGATCTACTTCCCGACCCAGCGGGTGGCCTGCACGCCGCTCGGTCAGGCAGGTTCGGAGGACGCGTTCCGCGTGGCCGGGATGATGGAGTTCCGCCGACCCGACGCGCCACTCGACCCGCGCCGGATCGCCGCGATCGTCGATGCGGCGCGGCCCATGCTGCGTGGCGTCGACTGGGAGGTGCGCACCGACGAGTGGGTCGGGTCGCGGCCTTGCACGGCTGACGGCCTGCCGCTCGTGGGCGCCACGCGCACGCCGGGCGTGCACGTCGCGGGCGGTCACGGGATGTGGGGCATCGCCCTGGGTCCGCTGACGGGTCGGCTCGTGGCCGACCAGGTCATGCAGGGCCGGACGGACCCGCTGCTGCGGGCGTTCGATCCGCTGCGCTGACGCCGAGCAGGCCCTGGCGGTCGACGCGACGCTCGAACCAGATCGTGGCGAACGGGGGGATGGCCGAGGCGAGCGCGAGCACGGCCGTGCCGAGACGCCAGCGGAACACGCGCCACGCGACGAGACTCGTGAGGACGTAGAGCATGAAGACGACCCCGTGAGCCATGCCGGCGATCGCGACACCGCGGTGGTCGTCCGAGAGCGCGAGCCCGGCGACGACGTACTTGTGGAACATGACCGACAGGAGCGCGAGCCAGGTCACGGCCTCGGCAGCGGCGATGAAGCGGAAGAACGAGCGGGTGGCGGCCTGGAGCTGGGTCACCCCCTCACGCTACCGGCGTCACACCCGCGTAACGGCGATGGGTGAGAATGCGCACATGGCATTCCTGCTGCGGGTCGAGCTGCCCGACGTCCCGGGCTCCCTGGGCGCGCTGGCCACGGCGCTCGGTTCGGCCGGGGCCGACATCGAGGCGATCGAGATCGTCGAGCACCGGGCCGACGGGGTCGCGCTCGACGACGTGCTGCTCGAGCTGCCGCCCACCGTCATGCCCGACTCGCTCGTCACGGCCTGCCACGAGCTCGAGGGCGTGCGGGTGCACTGGATCTCGCGCTACAACGCGGGCGTCAACCTGAGCATGGACCTCGAGGCGGTCGAGGAGTTCACCGAGAACCCGGCCCACGCCATCGCCAGGCTCGTCGAGGTCATGCCCACGACGTTCCGCGTCGACTGGTCGATCGCGATCCGAGCCGGGTCTGACGGGGTCGAGGTCCTGGGAGCCTCGTCGGCGGCGCCGCGCTTCGACACCGGTGACGTGCCGCAGGCCGCGGACTGGGTCGAGCTCACCGAGTCGACCACGCTGCCCGAGGTGGAGGCCTGGGACTCGACGGTGCTCGCCGCGGCCCCCGGCCGCCCGCGCGATGGCCGCCCGGTCACGATCGTCGTCGGCCGCCACGGCGGCCCCGAGTTCCTCACCTCCGAGCTCGCCCGCCTCGGCCACATGGTCTCCCTCGCCGCCAGCGTCCAGTCCCCCTGAACTCCCCCGAATTACCGCTCGCGAGAGAGATTGTTGGTGGTCAGGAGAGAGTTTGTTGGTGGCGACGAGCGAGTTTGTTGCGCTCAGTCGGCGGGCTTGGCCTCGGTCAGCGGTACGTGAGCGTGCTGGAAACGACCGAGCTTCGCGACGTCGGCCTCGAGGGACGGCACGTGCTTCTTCGCGATGCGGAGCACGATCTTCGCGCCGAGCGGTGAGTTGACGAGCGACTTGCTCCAGTTGGCCACGATGACGCCCCGCGGGATGTAGACGCGGGTCTTGCGCTTGGCGAACCCACGCATGACGCCCGCGACGCAGGTCTCGAGATCCGTCGTGGAGTTGGCGGGGTACGGCAGCTTCTTGCGGATCGTCCGGAACGTCGGCAGGTCGTCCTCGGCGCCGCGCACGATGTCGGTGTCGATCCAGCCCGGATGCACCACGCCGACGCGCACACCCAGGTGGGCGACTTCCTGGTTGGTCACCAACGCCAGCGACTCGGCGCCCGCCTTCGACGCGTTGTACGACGCGAGGCCCGCGAGATTGGCGAACGACGCGAGGGAGGCGACGACCAGCGCGTGGCCCTTCGTCTCGACGAGGTGGGGGATCGCGGGGTGCAGCGTGCGGAAGACACCCGTGATGTTGATGTCGATGACGCGCTCGAACGAGGCCTCGTCGATCTGGCGGACCGTGCCGTAGGACGCGATGCCGGCGTTGGCCAGCACGTGGTCGATGCGGCCGAAGTGCGCGGCGGCGGCGTCGATCGCTGCGGTCATCGCTGCGCCGTCGCGAGCGTCGGCCTCCCACCAGGCGGCGGCGTCGCCGATCTCCTTTGCGAGAGCCTCCAGGAGCTCTGGCTCGAGCCCGAGCAGCGCGACCTTGCCGCCCTGCGCGGCGTAGGCCCGGGCGACGCCTGCCCCGATACCGCGTGCCGCACCCGTGACGACCAGGACCTTGCCCGCATAGCGATTGCTCATCCGGTCAAGATACCGACGGTATGTGAATGTGTCACTCCCGGTGTCACATGTCGCTCGTCACGGTCCGATCTCACGGCGTCGGGTCGAGTCGCTCCCGGATGTCAGGCTCGAGCGTCTCGGCGAGGCCGACGTAGTGCTCCCGCTGCGCGGGGTAGTAGTCGTCCCAGTCGATGCCTGCCACGTCGCCACCGATCTCGGCCGTCACGAGCCGGTCGAGGTAGTACTCCCAGCCCGGCCCGGTGTTCTCGACCGCCGTGATTTCGTCGATGACCTGGCTCATGGTCAAGGTCGTGACGCCGCCGCCTTCGGTGAGCTCGAGCGTCAGGTACCAGGCGCCGAAGTCGTCGACGGTCTCGACGCGCAGGAGGTGCGGACGGTCGCACTCCGCAATGTCGAACCGTGCCTCTGGCACGTCCTCGCCCTCAGCGGTCATCGTGAACATCACGAATCCGTCGGCTGGGTCGCCGGTCCAGGTGCCGATCCAGCGGGCGAGCCGCTCAGACTCGGTGATCGCGGCCCAGACGTCGTCGATCGGGGAGTCGAAGGTCCGCTGCCAGGACACACAGTCGCGGTCTCCGCGGCGGGTCAGGAATCCGGTGGGGGTGGCGCTCATGCAATCTCCTCCTGCGGGGCGGTCTGGGTGGTTCGACGTCGTTCGCGGGACGTGCGCCGGACCTCGGTCTCCAGGGCGTCGAGCGCCGACTCGGCGATCAGGGGACGTCGGTCGAGCGACGCCAGGAACGTGCGCACGTCGTGGAGTGCGGCCGGCCGCAGCCGGTAGTGGCGCTCGCGTCCGAGGTCATCGGCCTCGACGAGACCCGCCTCGGTCAGCACCTTGAGGTGACGGCTGATGGCAGGACGCGACACCGGGTGCTCCGCCGCGAGGTCGACGACGCGTGCGGGACCGTCTGCGAGTCGTGTCAGCAGCTCGCGGCGCAGCGGGTCCGCGATCGCGGCGAAGGCATCCACCTAAAAAAGGTAACTCAACGGTTACCAATGGGGCAAGCACTAGTTTGACGGGATGAGCGCGTTGCCCTTCGTCTCCGACACCTTCGACCCCGACGCCTGGGAGGAGGTGCCCGGCTTCGACGACCTCACCGACCTGACGTACCACCGGGCGAAGGCCCACGGCACGGTCCGTGTGGCGTTCGACCGCCCCGACGTGCTCAACGCGTTCCGCCCGAACACGGTCGACGAGCTGTTGCGGGTCATGGAGCACGCGCGCACGTCGGCCGACGTCGGCTGCGTCCTGCTGACGGGCAACGGTCCGAGCGAGAAGAACGGCAAGCACTCGTTCTGCACCGGCGGCGACCAGCGCATCCGTGGCCGCGCCGGATACCAGTACGAGGACGTCACGGCCTCCAGCGGCGACACGGGCGCCGAGGAGCCGAGCCCGATCGACAAGGCCAAGCTCGCGCGGCTGCACATCCTCGAGGTGCAGCGCCTGATCCGCTTCATGCCGAAGGTCGTCATCGCGGTGGTCCCGGGGTGGGCGGCCGGCGGAGGCCACAGCCTTCACGTCGTCTCGGACCTCACGCTGGCGAGCGCCGAGCACGCCCGCTTCAAGCAGACCGACGCCGACGTTGGCAGCTTCGACGGCGGCTTCGGCTCGGCCTACCTCGCCCGACAGGCGGGCCAGAAGTTCGCCCGCGAGATCTTCTTCCTCGGCCAGGAGTACTCCGCGGCCGACGGCGTCGCGATGGGCGCCGTCAACCGCGCGATCCCGCACGCCGAGCTCGAGGCCACGGCGCTCGAGTGGGGCCGCCTGATCAACGGCAAGAGCCCCACGGCGCAGCGCATGCTCAAGTACTCGTTCAACATGATCGACGACGGCCTCGTGGGCCAGCAGGTGCTGATGGGCGAGACCACGCGCCTCGCCTACATGACCGACGAGGCGCAGGAGGGACGTGACCAGTTCCTCGAGAAGCGCGACCCGGACTGGTCGCCCTTCCCTTGGTACTACTGAGCACATGGCGACGAAGCTTCCAGCCGCGGATCTCGAGCTGCTCGCTCGCTACTGCGAGTCGCGGGTTCCTGAGCAGTACCGAGATCAGGTGCGGATCGAGTACCGCACGCGCGGGACGACGGTCACGATCGTGGACTGTCGCCCTCCGTGGCCCGGCGAGGACGGAACCGAGTGGTCGGAGCTGCCTGTGGCTCGGATCAAGTTCGACCCCGAGTCGGAGCGCTGGACGTTGTACTGGTTCGACCGGAACTCCAAGGCCCACCGGTTCGACCTCCTCGAGCCCTACCGCCCGATGGCCCGAGTTCTCGAGGAGATCGAGACCGACCGGACCAATATCTTCTGGGGATAGCCCCGCGCGCTCAGCACACCCCGGTGAGCTGCTCCGCCGCCGCGCCGTACTCGTCCTGGGCCGCCTGCAGGACCTGGTCGTCGACCGTGGCACCGTCGGCCACCGCCTGAGCCTGGGCTCGCAGCTCCTCAAGGGCGGCACCGGCGCGCTCGACGACGTCCCGGGCCTCGCCGGTCAGCGCCGGCTCGGCGAGGTCGAGCGCGTCGGCCGCCGCGGAGAGCTCGCGCTGCGCCGCGGCGGGATCGGCGTCGATGTTCGCCGTGACGTCGTCGACGAGCGAGCGACCCGCGTCGACCGCGGGCTGGGCGAGCTCGCAGCCCGCACGGGACCCGGCGTCCGACGCCGCGTCGCTGACGGCGTCCTCGACCTCGGAGCACGCACCCAGGGCGAGGAGGGGAAGCAGCAGCGCCAGCGGAAGTCGTCGGTTCATCTTCTGATCGTGTCAGTCGGCGGCAACCGAGGCTGCCTCCGCCGCAACCCGCATCGGGTACGGTCACGACTGACTGCACCCGGCTCGACGACCGACCAGGAGACCCCCATGAGCGAGAGCCTGCGACTGGCCAACCTCGACTACGACGTCGCCGACCACGTGGCCACGGTGCGGTTCAACCGGCCGGAGAAGCGCAACACCTTCACCAAGCAGATGGCGCTCGACATCGCGCAGGCGTTCGCCGCGTCCGACGCCGACGACGCCGTGCGCGTCGTCGTGGTGACGGGCAGCGGAGGGCACTTCTGCGCCGGCGCCGACCTCGAGGCAGCCCTGTCCGGCTCGCTGGGCGACGGCGACGCGTTCGCCGAGACGGCGGGCGACATCACCGGCGTCGAGCGAGACTCCGGTGGGTTCGCGGCCCTCGCCATCGCGCAGTCGCTCAAGCCGGTCGTCGCCGCGGTCTCGGGCTCGGCCGTCGGCATCGGCGCGACGCTGACCCTGCCGATGGACGTGCGCGTCGTGGGCGAGTCGACGCGCTACGGATTCGTGTTCAACCGTCGTGCGCTGGTGCCCGAGGCCGCCTCGACCTGGTTCCTGCCGCGCGTCGTCTCACCGGGCAAGGCGCTCGAGTGGGTGCTGACAGGTCGCCTCGTCGGTGCCCAGGAAGCCCTGGCGGCCGGGCTCGCCAACCACGTCGTGCCCGACGAGGACGTGGAGACGAGGGCCTTCGAGATCGCGCGCGAGATCGCCGACAACACCTCGGCGGTCTCGGTGTCGATGTCGCGCCAGATGCTGTGGCGGGGCCTCGAGGTCGACTCGCCGTGGCACGCCCACGCCGCCGAGTCCCGTGCGCTGGCGGAGCGGTTCGCGAGCGCCGACCTCGCCGAGGGCATCGGCTCGTTCTTCGAGAAGCGCGCGCCCCAGTTCCCCATGACCGTTCCGTCGCAGCTGCCGGACGCCGTCGAGCGCTCGGCTCAGCGCCCCGACGGGCTCTGACTCAGGGCTGCAGGCGGCACGCGGATGTGACGCGCGTCGCACCGCAGGACCCCTTCGATTACGAACCGGTAACGTTCGCCGAATGAACGACGACATCGAGTCGCAGGAACCAGTGGAGACCACTGCGCCTGCCGCCGTCATCGGGATCGTCCGGGAGTCCGCTCCGGGTGAGACCCGCGTCGCCGGAACCCCCGCCACGGTGGCCCAGCTGCTCAAGCTCGGCTACCGCGTCGCGGTCGAGACCGGCGCCGGCGAGAAGTCCAGCTTCACCGACGAGGCGTACGCCGAGGCCGGAGCCGAGGTCACCGACACGGCCACCGCCTGGGGCGCCGACGTGGTGCTCAAGGTCAACGCGCCGAGCACCGGTGAGATCGCCCAGCTCAAGGACGACGCGATCATCGCGAGCTTCATCGCGCCCGCGCTGAACCCCGACCTGCTCGCGGCCCTGTCGCAGCGCTCCATCACGGCCCTCGCGATGGACGCCGTGCCGCGCATCTCGCGCGCGCAGTCGATGGACGTCCTGAGCTCGATGGCCAACATTGCCGGCTACCGCGCGGTCGTCGAGGCCGCGCACGAGTTCGGCCGCTTCTTCACGGGCCAGGTCACCGCGGCCGGCAAGGTCCCGCCTGCCAAGGTCCTCGTGGCCGGCGCCGGCGTGGCCGGCCTCGCCGCGATCGGTGCGGCGTCGAGCCTGGGCGCCATCGTGCGCGCCACCGACCCGCGCCCCGAGGTCGCCGACCAGGTCAAGTCGATCGGCGGCGAGTACCTCAAGGTCGACGTCGAGGTCGAGGAGTCGACCGACGGCTACGCGAAGGCCACGAGCGAGGACTACGACCGCCGTGCAGCGGAGATCTACTCCGAGCAGGCCGCCGACGTCGACATCATCATCACCACGGCACTGATCCCGGGCCGTGCTGCGCCGGTGCTCATCACGGAGGCCGACGTCGCGAGCATGAAGGCCGGCAGCGTGCTGGTCGACATGGCCGCGGCGAACGGCGGCAACATCGCCGGCTCGGTCGCGGGCGAGAAGGTCGTCACCGAGAACGGCGTCACGATCATCGGCTACACCGACCTCGCCGGCCGGCTCCCCACCCAGGCGTCGCAGCTCTACGGCACGAATCTCGTGAACCTGCTGAAGCTGCTGACCCCGGGCAAGGACGGCCAGCTCGTCCTCGACTTCGACGACGTCGTGCAGCGCGGAGTCACCGTCGTGCGCGACGGACAGACCACGTGGCCGCCGCCGGAGGTCAAGGTGTCGGCAGCGCCGGCCGCCGCCGCGGCGAAGGCCCCCGAGCCTGCGCCGGAGCCGAAGGCCAAGGCCACCCCGCTCGCCAAGGGCCTCATGATCGCGGCCGGCATCGCCGCCCTGTTCCTCGTCAACGCGTTCGCGCCGGACCCGCTGCCGCAGCACTTCACGGTGCTCGTGCTGGCGATCGTGATCGGCTACTACGTGATCGGCAAGGTCCACCACGCCCTGCACACGCCGCTCATGAGCGTGACCAACGCGATCAGCGGCATCATCGTCGTCGGCGCGCTCCTGCAGGTCGCCACCGACGACGTGGCCATCCAGCTGCTCTCGTTCGTCGCGATCCTGCTCGCGAGCATCAACATCTTCGGCGGATTCGCCGTGACCCGTCGCATGCTCGCGATGTTCTCGAAGGGCTGATCACCACATGACCACCGAATCCGCCGCCGGCGCGGCGTACATCGTCGCTGCGCTGCTGTTCATCCTCAGCCTCGCGGGGCTGAGCAAGCACGAGACCGCCAAGTCGGGTGTCGTCTACGGCATCTCCGGCATGGTCATCGCGCTCGTCGCGACGATCACGCTCTCGGTCGAGAACGCCGACACGCTCGGCATCATCCTGCTCGTCGTCGCGGTCGCGATCGGCGGCGCGATCGGCCTGTGGCGTGCGCGCATCGTCGAGATGACCGGGATGCCCGAGCTCATCGCGCTGCTGCACAGCTTCGTGGGCCTCGCGGCCGTGCTCGTGGGCTGGAACGGCTACCTGGAGCACGGCGACTTCGCGCTGCAGTCGCTCGAGGACATCCACAACGCCGAGGTCTTCATCGGCGTGTTCATCGGTGGCGTCACGTTCACCGGTTCGATCGTCGCCAACCTCAAGCTGAGCGCGAAGATCAGCTCCTCGCCGCTCGTGCTGCCGGGCAAGAACGTCATCAACCTCGGTGCGCTGGTGCTGTTCGCGATCCTCACGACCTGGTTCGTGATCTCGCCCGCGCTGTGGCTGCTGATCCTCGTCACGCTCGTGGCGCTCGCGCTCGGCTGGCACCTGGTCGCCTCGATCGGCGGCGGCGACATGCCGGTCGTCGTGTCGATGCTCAACAGCTACTCGGGCTGGGCGGCCGCGGCGGCGGGCTTCCTGCTCAACAACGACCTGCTCATCGTCACGGGTGCGCTGGTCGGCTCGTCGGGTGCCTACCTGAGCTACATCATGTGCAAGGCGATGAACCGG
>JAHEXN010000089.1 GCA_023252095.1 Actinomycetes bacterium
GCTCCTGGTCGTGCCGCCCGCCCTCATCGTGAGCATCGGCCTGATCATCCGCCAGATGCGACCGTTGTTCCGGCTCATGCAGGGCCGCGTCGACCGCATCAACGGCGTCATGCGGGAGCAGATCATGGGCATCCGCGTGATCCGCGCGTTCGTCAAGGAGGACGAGGAGACGGAGCGGTTCGCCGACGCGAACCGTGAGTACCGCGACGTCGCCGTGGCGGCCGGCCGCCTGATGTCGTTGATGTTCCCCACCGTGATGCTCGTCATGAACCTGTCGGTCGCGCTCGCGACGTGGCTGGGCGGCTACCGCATCGGCAGCGGCGACCTCCAGGTCGGCACGCTGACGGCGTTCCAGAACTACCTCGTGCTGATCCTGATGTCGGTCATGATGGCGACCTTCATCTTCATGCTCTGGCCGCGGGCCGAGGTGTCGGCCGAGCGCATCACCGAGGTCCTGGAGACCGAGCCGAGCGTCCTCGCGCCCCCGGACGCCGTGCCGGTCACGCTCGCGCGGGGGCACGTCGACCTGCGCGGTGCGTCGTTCGCCTACCCCGGTGCGGAGCAGGACGTGCTGCACGACGTCGACCTCGTGGCGCGCCCCGGCGAGACCACCGCGATCATCGGGTCCACCGGCAGCGGCAAGACCACGCTGCTCGGCCTGCTCGCGCGCCTCTTCGACGCGACGGGCGGCACGGTCGAGATCGACGGGCACGACGTGCGCTCGCTGCGCCCGGAGGACGTCTGGGCCGCGATCGGGCTCGTGCCCCAGAAGCCCCTGCTGTTCTCGGGCACGATCGCCTCGAACCTGCGGTACGGCCGCCCGGACGCGACCGACGAGGAGCTGTGGGACGCGCTCGAGGTGGCGCAGGCCCGCGAATTCGTCGAACGGCGCCCCGAAGGTCTCGAGACCCCGATCTCTCAGGGCGGGTCCAACGTCTCCGGCGGTCAGCGCCAACGCCTCGCGATCGCGCGTGCCATCGTGAAGCGCCCGGCCATCTACCTGTTCGACGACTCGTTCTCGGCGCTCGACTACTCGACGGACGCCGCACTGCGGGCCGCGCTGCGCCCCGTCACCGCCGACGCGGCAGTCCTGGTCGTCGCGCAGCGGGTCAGCACGATCCGCCAGGCCGACCGCATCGTCGTGCTCGACGAGGGCCGCGTGGCGGGGACCGGGACGCACGCCGACCTCATGGCCTCGTGCACGGTCTACCGCGAGATCGTCCTGTCACAGCTGACCGAGGAGGAGGCGTCATGAGCAACCGGCAAGCGGCGCCCCCGATGCGTGGGCCCGGCGCGGGCATGGCCCCACCCGCGCAGAAGGCCACCCAGTTCGGACCCACGTTCCGACGGCTGCTGGGACGCCTGCTCCGCGACCGGGTGGCGGCCGGCTCGATCCTGGCATTCGGCGTCGTGGGCACGGCACTTTCGGTCATCGGTCCCCGCGTGCTGGGCCACGCGACCGACATCGTCTTCACGGGGTACCTGTCGAGCCAGTTCCCGGAGGGATCCAGCAAGTCCGAGGTCGTGGCATCGCTCAGGGCGCAGGGCAACGACCAGCTCGCCTCGCTCGTCGGGTCGGTCGACCTGCGTCACGGCGAGGGTATCGACCACGGGGCGCTCGCGCTCGTGCTGATCACGGTCATGGTGCTGCACACGATCGGTGCGTGGTTCATGTACCTGCAGGGCCGCACGACGACCACGGTCGTGCAGCACATGGTCGCCGACCTGCGTGACGAGGTCGAGGCCAAGCTGCACCGGGTGCCGCTGGCGTACCTGGACCGGTCCGAGCGCGGCGAGATCCTGTCGCGCACGACCAACGACATCGACAACGTCGCGCAGTCACTCCAGCAGGCGATCTCGCAGTTCCTCGGCAGCCTGCTCATGATGGTCGGCACGCTCGGCATGATGCTGGTCATCTCGCCCGTCCTGGCCCTCGTCGCGGTCGTCACGGTGCCGGTCGTGGCCGTCATCATGCGGTTCGTCGCGAAGCGTTCGCAGCCGCACTTCGTGGCGCAGTGGGGCGCGACCGGCCGGTTGAACGGACACGTCGAGGAGGTCTTCACGGGCCACGACGTCGTCAAGGTCTTCGGTCGCCAGGCTGAGGCGCGTGAGACCTTCCGCAAGCACAACGACGACCTGTTCGACGCTGCGTTCCGCGCGCAGTTCCTGAGCGGCGCGCTGCAGCCGCTCATGATGTTCGTCTCGAACCTCAACTACGTCCTGGTGGCGGTCGTCGGCGGGCTCCGGGTCGCCTCCGGCCAGCTGAGCATCGGCGAGGTGCAGGCCTTCATCCAGTACTCGCGGCAGTTCACGCAGCCGCTGGCCCAGATCGCCGCCCTCGTGAACCTCGTCCAGTCGGGCGTCGCCTCGGCCGAGCGGGTCTTCGAGCTCCTCGACGAGGCGGAGGAGTCGCCGGAGCCGTCGGACGCTCCGTTCCCGTCGCCGGTCCAGGGCCGGGTGGCGTTCGAGGACGTCGCCTTCGCGTACAGCCCCGACGAGCCGCTCATCTCGGGCCTCGACCTCGTGGCCGAGCCGGGGGAGACCGTCGCCATCGTGGGCCCCACGGGCGCCGGCAAGACCACGCTCACCAACCTGCTCCTGCGCTTCTACGAGCTCGACGGAGGCCGCATCACGCTCGACGGGGTCGACATCGCGCAGATGGACCGGCACGCCCTGCGCGACCAGTTCGGCGTGGTGCTGCAGGACACGTGGCTCTTCGCCGGCACGATCCGCGAGAACATCGCCTACGGCGCCGACGACCCCTCGGACGACGACGTCGTGCGCGCTGCCGAGGCGGCCTCGGTCGACCACTTCGTGCGCACGCTGCCCGACGGGTACGACACGCACATCGACGACCTCGGCTCCAACATCAGCGCCGGGCAGCGCCAGCTGCTCACGATCGCCCGCGCGTTCCTCGCCGACCCGTCGATCCTGGTTCTCGACGAGGCCACGAGCTCGGTCGACACCCGGACCGAGGCGCTCGTGCAGGCCGCGATGGCGCGCCTTCGCTCCGGGCGCACGAGCTTCGTCATCGCGCACCGACTCTCGACGATCCGCGACTCCGACCACATCGTCGTCATGACCGACGGCCGCATCGTCGAGCAGGGCACGCACGACTCGCTGCGGGCAGCCGGTGGCGCGTACGAGCAGCTGTACGCCGCCCAGTTCGCTGCGCCGGTGGAGTAGCGCGCGCCCGGTCAGCCCTCCAGGAACGCCGCGACCCGGTCCTTGGGGCGGCCGATGATCGCGCGGTCCCCGCGGACGAGGACCGGCCGTTCCATCAGGCGCGGGTGCTCAACGAGCAGTTCGGCCACCTGATCGGGCGTCGTGTAGCCCGCGGCGTCGAGCCCCTGGTCCTTGAAGAAGGAGTCCTTGCGGACGAGTTCGGCAGGGGAGTCCTCGAGCTTCGCGATGAGCGCCACCAGCTGGTCGCGCGTCAGCGGAGTCTTGAGGTACTGGACGACCTCGACGTCGACACCGAGGTCCTCGGCGACCGTCAAGGCGTGGCGGGACGTGGAGCACTGGGCGTGGTGCAGGACGGTGACGTCACTCATGGGCGCCACTGTGGCAGATGTCGTCGGAGGCGTGGCGAGTTGGAGGCGCTCGCGCGCACGTGGCACAATGTCGCCTTGTGTCCGACGGACGGTGAGGACCCTCTCACCCACACCGACCGCGGCCCCAGACCCACCCGGCGCGTGTCCCCACCCGTACCGGTACGTCATCTCGTTCCGAGCATCAAGGAGACACCACAACCGTGGCCGTCAAGATTCGCCTCAAGCGGATGGGCAAGATCCGCGCACCGTTCTACCGCATCGTCATCGCCGACTCGCGCACCAAGCGCGACGGTCGCGTGATCGAGGAGATCGGTACCTACAACCCCAAGACCGAGCCGTCGACGATCCACGTCAACTCGGAGCGGGCCCAGTACTGGCTCGGCGTCGGCGCCCAGCCGACCGAGTCGGTCGCCGCGATCCTCAAGATCACGGGCGACATCGGTGGCACCTCGACCCTCAAGACGCCCGAGCCGAAGGCCGACAAGGCCCTCGCGTTCGACGCTGCTCTGAAGGAGCTGCACGCCGAGCCCAAGGCCAAGGCGACGACCGAGAAGAAGGCGTCGAAGAAGGCCGACAAGAAGGCTGACGACGTCGCTGCCGAGGAGCCCAAGGCCGAGGAGACGCCCGCCGAGGCCGCTCCCGCCGAGGAGCCCCAGGCCGACGAGGCGCCCGCCGCCGACGAGAAGCCGGCCGAGGCCTGAACATGGCCGCGCCCACCGTCGAGCTGATCGAGCACCTCGTCTCCGGCATCGTCGCCCATCCCGACGATGTCGACGTGCGTGCCAAGCAGACGCGCCGCGGCGATCTCTTCGAGGTTCGCGTCAACGCCGACGACCTCGGCAAGGTCATCGGACGCCAGGGCCGCACGGCCGCGGCGATCCGTACCGTGGCCGCCGCGGTCGCCGGTGACGCGGCGCGCATCGACTTCGTCGATGTCGACCGTCGTCGCTGAGACGGCGTGACGGAGCTGGGGCGATGACCGTCAAGGTCGTCATCGGTCGTATCGGCCGGGCCCACGGCATCCGTGGTGAGCTGGCCGTCGAGGTCCGCACGGACGAGCCCGAGCGCAGGTTTGCGCCGGGCTCGTCCGTCGTCTGTTCCGGGGGTCGTTCGCTCACGGTGGCGGCGACGCGTCAGCAGGGCAACAAGTTCGTCGTGCGCTTCGCCGAGGTCCCCGACCGCAACGCCGCCGAGACCCTGCACGGCCAGGTGCTCGAAGCGGAGGTCGACCCGGCCGAGCTGCCGGACGACGACGCGTTCTACGACCGCCAGCTCACGGGCCTCGAGGTCCGGGTGGGCGACGTCGTGGTCGGGTCGGTCGCCCGTGTCGACCACTTGCCGGCCCAGGACCTGCTGGTCGTCACCACGCCCACGGGCGAGCTGCTCGTGCCGTTCGTGGAGGCGCTCGTTCCCGAGGTCGACCTCGACGGCGGCTACCTCACGGTCGTCGACCTGCCCGGCCTGCTCGACCCCGACGCGGCCGAGATCGTGCGGGGCGACGACGTCTGATGCGCATCGACGTCGTCACGATCTTCCCCGACTACCTCGCTCCGCTCGACCTGTCCCTGCCCGGCAAGGCCCGGCAGAACGGACTTCTCGAGCTCGGTGTCCACGACCTGCGGCAGTGGACGACCGACCGGCACCACACGGTCGACGACACCCCGTACGGCGGTGGCGCGGGCATGGTCATGAAGCCCGAGCCGTGGGGTCAGGCCCTCGAGGCCGTCACGAGCGACGACTGCGTCGTGATCGTCCCCACCCCCTCGGGCCTGCCGTTCCGCCAGGCCGACGCGTTTCGGCTCGCCGCTGAGCAGCATCTCGTGTTCGCGTGCGGGCGGTACGAGGGCATCGACCAGCGAGTCATCGACGAGGCCGGCAGCCGCTGGCGCGTCGAGGAGGTCTCGCTGGGTGACTTCGTGCTCAACGGGGGAGAGGTCGCGGCGCTGGCCGTGATCGAGGCCGTCGTGCGCCTGCTGCCCGGGTTCATGGGCAACCCCGAGTCCATCGTCGAGGAGTCGCACGGCGCCGACGGACTGCTGGAGTACCCCGTCTACACCAAGCCCGCGTCGTGGCGCGGGCGCGAGGTGCCGGACGTCCTGCTGTCCGGTCACCACGGGCAGATCGCCGCGTGGCGCCGCGAGCAGTCGCTCGAGCGCACCCGGCTGCGGCGCCCCGACCTTCTGCCCGAGTAGCCCTGTGAGGCCCGTGTTACGTCGTGTTCACAATCAGGGCGATCACGTAACACTCGCGTGATGCTGAGGCAAGCCTGAGGGAATCTCGCGCCGCCAGACTGACGGCGCAGTGAGTGCAGCAACGACGCTGCCCTGACGATGGCTCTCCCCCAACAGGCAAATGAGGTTGAAATGTCAGTCGATCTTTCCTGGCAGCTGATCTGCACGGCTCTCGTGCTCTTTATGACACCAGGACTCGCGTTCTTCTACGGCGGACTGGTCAAGGCCAAGTCCGTGGTGTCGATGATGATGCTGAGCTTCGGCTCGATCGCTGTCGTCACGGTCCTCTACGTGCTCTACGGCGGCACTGGCATCGCCGGCAACGGCACGAGCGGCGGCAGCGAGTACTTCGGCAACCCGTTCGAGGACTTCGGCATGACCGACCTCGTGAAGGAGGCGGGCAGCGGCGACGCCGGCAACCTGTTCGGTCCCCACGCCTTCCTCGTCGCCTTCTGCATCATCACCGTGGCCCTCGTCTCGGGTGCCGTCGCCGACCGTGCGCGCTTCTGGCCCTGGATGCTCTTCGCGGCCCTGTTCTCGACCTTCGTGGTGTTCCCGACGTTCCGCTGGCTCTTCGGTGTCGACGCCGACGGCGAGTTCTACGGCTGGCTCGCGAACGACGTCTTCGGCTTCGGCGCTGCGCTCGACTGGGCCGGCGGCACGATCATCCACCAGTCCGCGGGTGCTGCTGCCCTGGCGCTGGCCCTGGTGCTCGGCAAGCGCAAGGTCGGCTTCTCCAAGGAGGAGTCGAAGCCGCACAACGTGCCGCTCGTCCTCATCGGTGCCGCGATCCTGTGGTTCGGCTGGTTCGGCTTCAACACCGGCGTCTACGGCGCCGACGAGGGCCAGACCTCGCTGATCTTCTTCAACACGCTGATCACGCCGGCCGCCGCGCTGATCGGCTGGATCGTCGTCGAGAGCTTCCGTGACGGCAAGGCCACCGCGGTCGGCGCCGCCTCGGGCGTCGTGACCGGCCTCGTCGCCATCACGCCGGCCTGCGCCTTCGTCACGCCGGTCTGGGCCCTCGTGCTCGGCGTCGTCTCGGGTGTCGTCTGCGCGCTCGCGGTCGACCTGAAGTTCAAGCTCGGCTTCGACGACACGCTCGACGTTGTCGGCATCCACCTGGTCGCCGGCTTCATCGGCTGTGTCTACATCGGCTTCTTCGGCTCGGAGACGCTGACCGGTGGCAGCCTGTTCTTCGGGGGTGAGACCGATCTGCTGATCGCTCAGATCCTCTCGTCGCTGACGATCATCGTGTTCTCGTTCGTCGTCGCCTACATCATCGGCTTCGCGATCGAGAAGACGATCGGTTTCCGCGCCAAGGAGGAGGACGAGATCGCCGGCATCGACACGGTGCTGCACGGCGAGGGTTACGCGTTCGACTGACCCCACACACCTGCTCGGGCTCGGGCCCGATCTGGATCAGGAACGCCCGCCGGATACGCTCCGGCGGGCGTTCCGCCGTCCGTACCCTGCCGCTGCCCGATTTCTCCGGGAACCAGGGCGTGTGGCAACATTGACCCTCGGCGTGGTCGCCTCTGCCTCAGGGGTCGCGATCATTCATGCCGAATCCCCTTCCGCCGATGCGGTGGAGGGCGACCATCTTCTGACCGACCGTCGGTGACCTGTGGCACCAGCGAGGAGCACACCATGACCAACATCGTCGACCAAGTCGCAGCGGAGTCCCGCCGCGACGACCTCCCCGACTTCCGCGCCGGCGACACCCTCAAGGTGCACGTCAAGGTCGTCGAGGGCAACCGCTCCCGCATCCAGGTCTTCCAGGGCGTCTGCATCAAGGTGCAGGGCTCGGGCATCGGCCGCACCTTCACGGTCCGCAAGGTCAGCTTCGGCGTCGGTGTCGAGCGCACCTTCCCGCTGCACACCCCGATCATCGACCAGATCGAGGTCGCCACGCGTGGCGACGTGCGCCGCGCGAAGCTGTACTACCTCCGCAACCTCCGTGGCAAGGCCGCGAAGATCAAGGAGAAGCGCGACATCTGATCGCGCAACGAACGAGTGTCACGGGGCGGGCCTTCGGCCCGCCCCGTTACGCTTCCCCGGTGGCCACGAGAAAAGAACCCCGCCAGAAGCGTGGTCTCCCGATCTGGCAGGAGTCGCTGCTCCTGGTCGTGATCGCGACCGTCATGGCCATCGTGGTGAAGACGTTCTTCCTGCAGGCGTTCTACA
The DNA here is from genome assembly GCA_023252095.1 of Actinomycetes bacterium. Classification (GTDB taxonomy): domain Bacteria; phylum Actinomycetota; class Actinomycetes; order Propionibacteriales; family Nocardioidaceae; genus Aeromicrobium. The sequence goes on from JAHEXN010000089.1 coordinate 7,973, forward strand.
TCCCGTCGGAGTCGATGCAGCCCACGCTGCTCGTCAACGACATGCAGCTCGTCCCGAAGGTCTCGCTCTGGTCCGGTGAGCCCGATCGTGGCGACATCGTCGTGTTCGAGGATCCGGGCGGGTAGCTCGGCGTGCAGGGCGAGAAGATAGACCCGAACCCGTTCCAGAAGGCGCTCGAGACGATCGGCCTGTTCCCGACCGGCAACCACCTGATCAAGCGGGTCGTCGGCGTCGGCGGCGACCACGTCCAGTGCTGCGACGGCAGCGGGCGGCTCATGGTCAACGGTGAGCCGATCGACGAGCCGTACGTCCTCGACCCCACCGTGATCCGTGACCGCGAGTTCGACGTCGTCGTCAAGGACGGCTACCTCTGGGTCATGGGCGACAACCGCGGCAACTCCGCCGACTCGGTCGCCCACCTGGGCGACCCCGGGGGAGGCCAGGTGCGGGTCGACGACGTCGTCGGCATCGCCTGGGTCAGGGTCTGGCCGCTCAACCGCCTCGGCGGTCTGGGGGAGGTCGACGCCTTCGACGACGTCCCCGACTCGCCGCCCAGCTGAGCCGCCCGATGACGACGCGACTTCCCGGACGCACGATCCGGCGTGACGCCGGCCTCTACGGCTACGAGCGTGCTCTCGAGCGACGCGGCCTCACCCCCGTCGCCGGCGTGGACGAGGCGGGGCGCGGTGCCTCGGCTGGTCCGCTCTTGGCGGCCGCGGTGGTGCTCGACCGTGAGATCCCCGGTCTGGCCGACTCGAAGCTGCTCACGGCAGCCCGGCGGGAACGTTGCTTCGACCTCGTGATGGAGCGGGCCATCGCGGTCGACGTCGTCGTGATCAGCCCGCAGGACTGCGACCGCATGGGTATCCAGCGAGCCAACATCGAGGCGTTGCGGCGTGCCCTCGCCCGGCTGTCGGTGCGTCCCGGCTACGTCCTGACCGACGGGTTCCCGGTCGACGGCCTCGGCGTGCCCGGGCTGGCGATGTGGAAGGGCGACCGGGTCGCGGCCTCGATCGCGGCGGCGTCGGTCGTCGCGAAGGTCACCCGCGACGCGCTCATGGTCGACCTCCACGCCCAGTACCCGCAGTACGACTTCGCGACGCACAAGGGCTACTCCACCGCACTGCACGAGCAGGCGCTGCGGCAGCATGGACCCTGTCCCGAGCACCGGCGCAGCTGGGCCAACGTCCGCGCCGTCCTGGCGGGCACGACGAACAACGACGAGCGGAGCGATGCATGAGCCCCCAGCGGAGCGAGACATGAGCCCCCAGCGGAGCGAGAGATGAGCACCGAGGACTTGGACCGCTTCGAGGCCGACGCCGAGCTGGCGCTGTACCGCGAGTACCGCGACGTCGTGAAGATCTTCAAGTACGTCGTCGAGACCGATCGACGCTTCTACCTCTGCAACGCGGTCGACGTGAAGGTGCGCTCCGAGACCGGTGACGCGTACTTCGAGGTCACGCTCACCGATGCCTGGGTCTGGGACATCTACCGCCCGGCGCGCTTCGCCAAGCAGGTCAAGGTGCTGACGTTCAAGGACGTCAACGTCGAGGAGCTGCAGGACTCCGACTTCAAGGTGCCGCCGGGCTCGGTCTGAGCACCCGCGCACACACTCCCGCTGGCAGGATCGGTGCATGGCGCCCCACGCACGGTCCTCGGGACCTCGACGAGATCCTGACGGGAGTCGCTCGACCTGGGTCGGCCTCGCGCTGATCGCCGTTCTCACGGCCATCAGCGCCGTGGGGGTCGCGGTGGCCGTCGTGACCCGCGGGGACGCCGACGAGGCAGCTGCCCGTGTGCAAGAGTCCTTCGAGGCATGGGCCGGGGCCGTCGAGGACCGTGACTGTGACGCCTACGAGGCGGTGACAACGCGGGACTTCCGTCGGCAGGCGGAGGATGGCGGGGACTACGACTGTCAGACGTGGCGCGAGGCGGAGAGCGGCGCTGCGACTTGGACGGACATCGTGCTCGAGGACGTCGTGGAGGTCCGGGGCGACCAGGCGATGATCGTCGTCGGTGCGACGTACGTGTACGAGTACGCCGAGGACGACTTCGTCGACACCGACGACATCCGGGCCGACATCGTGCTGCACGAGCAGGACGGCGAGTGGGTCCTCGCCGAGGTGGAGCTCCAGGAACGCTGAGGAGCCGGCACCGAGTGGGTTCTTCCACAGGGTCTCGTCCTCCACAGCGCTGACACGGGTTGTCGTCAGGGCGCCTGCGGGCGACGACGCTCGTGGTCATGACCTACGCGCGCAATCAGGCCCTCGGGGCCTACGGCGAACGCATCGCCGCCGACCACCTCGTGGCCTCGGGCCTGGTGATCCTCGACCGCAACTGGACCTGCCGGTTCGGTGAGATCGACCTCGTGGCCCGGGACGGCTCCACACTCGTGATCGTCGAGGTCAAGACCCGCAGCAGCAAGCGGTACGGCGGGCCGCTCGAGGCCATCACGACGCACAAGGCCACGCGGCTGCGGCGACTGGCCACGGCGTGGCTCGAGACGCACGACGTGCACCCGAGCGCGGTGCGGATCGACGTCGTGAGCGTCGTCGTGCCCCGGTCGGGCCCGGCCGAGGTCGACCGCATCCGGGGCGTGGCCTGATGTCGGGCCGGGTCGTGTCGGTCACGCTCGACGGGCTGACCGGCCGCGCGATCGAGGTCGAGGCCGATGTCGTCGGCGGCCTGCCGGGCACGGTCATCGTGGGGCTGCCCGACGCCACCGTCAACGAGGCCCGCGACCGCTGCAAGTCCGCCGTCGTCAATTCCGGGGCACCGTGGCCCGACCAGCGCCTCACGATCAACCTTGCTCCCTCGACCCTGCCGAAGTCGGGGTCGCACTACGACCTCGCGATCGCCATGGCGGTGCTGTCGGCGCAGAAGGCCATTCCGGCGGAGGCGCTCGGGGGCACCGCCTTCGTAGGCGAGCTGGCGCTCGACGGTCGGCTCCGGGCGGTGCCCGGGGTCCTCCCAGCCACGCTCGCGGCGGCAGAGGCGGGCTGCACGCACGTCGTGGTGCCTGAGGTCAACGTGCCGGAGGCCGAGCTGGTCGACGGCATCGCGGTCACGGGCGTGCGGTCGCTGCGTCACCTCGTCGCGTTGATCACGGGCGACGAGGTGCCCAACGACCCGCCCGTTCCGCCGATCGAGCCTCCCGCCGTGGCGCCCTGGGGTTCGGCCGCTCGCCTGTCCGGGCTCGACCTTGCCGACGTGGCTGGTCATGAGGACGTCCGCCTCGCCGTGCTGGTG
>JAHEXN010000319.1 GCA_023252095.1 Actinomycetes bacterium
CCGCTGTGACCACCGTCGAGCACGCTCAGCATGAGGGTGTCGTGGCGGAGCACCCACCGAGCCTCGAACGTGCCGTCGGCGTGCGGTGCGCCGTGCCGGACGGCGTTCGCCGCGAGCTCAGCGAGCACGAGCACGGCGTCGTTGGAGGCCGCCGCGCTGACGGCGTGCTGCGTGAGGAAGGCCGTGAGCTCGAGGCGGGCGGCGCGCAGTGATCGCGAGGTGAAGGGCAGGCGCGTCACCCCCGTTGCCGCCACGTCATCCTCCTCGTCCGCGGGGCGCTCACCCCCGCACCGTCGCCACACTAGGCCGGATCGGCGAGTGCGGCGCGGTGGCCACGGTCGGGCTGTGGGCGTCGGTGAACCGCGAGGTTGGCGGATAGGATCGATGTCGAACATCGCTCGGGGAGAGGGCGGTGGTGATCCGACAGCGGCGCCAGGGTCTCTCCGTCATCGCAGCCGACATCGAGGTGGGACACGCCATGGCGGGAGCCGAGCTGACGCCGTTCGGGGTGGCCGGCGCCGAGGACGCGCCGTGGCTCCAGCTCGCGGTCGAGGCCGCAGGGGTCGGAGTCTTCGACTGGGACCTGGCGACCGGCGAGCTCCGCTGGGACGACCGGCTGCTCGACCTGTTCGAGCGCGACCGCGCTTCGTTCGCCGGCACGATCGAGGCGTTCACCGAGTACGTCCACCCCGACGACCGCGAGCGCGTGGGCCGGGCCCTCTCCGCCGCGATCGAGTCGGTGGGGGACTACGAGGCCGAGTACCGGGTCACGCTCCCGAGCGGACGCACGCGGTGGATTCGGGCGCGTGGTCGCGCCATCGCCGGGCCCGACGGCGCTGCGGTCCGTGTCGTCGGTGCCGCGATCGACAGCGGCACGGGTGCCGACGAGGAGTCACGGGCGTTCAAGGTCCTCGAGGCGATGCCCACGGCCTTCTTCGCCCTCGATCGTGACTGGCGGTTCACCTACGTCAATCCCGTCGCGCAGCGGCTGCTTGGCGCGGTCAGCACTGACCCCGTCGGCCAGGTCATCTGGGAGCTCTTCCCCGACGCGTTGGACACCGAGTTCGAGTGGAGCTACCGCCGCGCCGCCTCCCGCCACGAGGCAGTCTCGTTCGAGGCGTACTACCCGCCGCCGCTCGACGACTGGTACGAGGTCCGCGCGTGGCCCACGCCCGACGGCCTGTCGGTCTACTTCCTCGACATCACCGAGCGGCGGGCCGCGCAGGAGACCCTGGAACGCCACGCCCGGCGGAGCGCTCTCATGGCTGCGGTCTCCGGGGCGTTGACCGACACGATGGATCCCGAAGCCGGAGTAGCGCGTCTGGCGGAGCTCCTCGTCCCGGGTCTGTGCGACTGGTGCCTCGTGACGATCGTCGACGGCGAGCCGGGCTCGTCGGTCCGCCGGCACCTGCGGGATATCGGCGCCTGGCACGGCGACCCGGAGCTGCAGCCGGCCGTCCACCGGTACGCGCAGTCGCGGCTGCCGGCCCTGCACGACGACGCGTTCCTGTTCCGCGCGCTGCAGGGCACCGGACCGCTCCTGATCGAGACCGGCGCCACCGACGCGATCAGCGCGGTGCTGACGCCCGGCGAGGCCCGCGACGTCCTGGGCGGACTCGCTCCCGAGTCGGCCGTGTTCATGCCGCTGCGGGGCCACGGGCGCACGACGGGTCTGCTGTCGCTATTCCGGTCGGCTGAGCGCGCCGCCTTCGGCAGCGACGACCTCGACCTCCTGCGCGACGTCGGCGCCCGCGCGGGCCTGGCGCTCGGCAACGCGCGGGCGTTTGCCGAGCAGCGCGACCTCGCCGAGGCGCTGCAGCGCAGCCTCCTGACCGCGCCACCGGAGCCCGACCACCTCCACGTCGTCGTGCGGTACGAACCGGCCGCCGAGGCCGCGCAGGTCGGGGGCGACTGGTACGACTCGTTCCTGCAGCCCGGAGGCGCGACCAACGTCGTGATCGGCGACGTCATCGGGCACGACACCGCAGCGGCCGCGGCGATGGGCCAGATGCGGTCGCTGCTGCGCGGCATCGCGATGACGACCGACGAGGGACCTGCCGACGTCCTGCACCGCATGGACGCCGTGATCGACGGGCTGCGGGTCGACACCTCGGCCAGCGCCGTCATGGCGCGGTTCGAGCAGACCGCGCAGGAGCGCGCCGCCAGGGTCACCCGCATGCGCTGGTCGAACGCCGGCCACCCGCCGCCGCTCGTCGTCATGGCGCGTGGTGACGACGGCGTGATCGACCCGGCCCACCAGGCCGAGCCCGTTCCGGACACCGCCGTGGAGGTGCGAGAGCTCTGGGCCGACGAGACCAACATGCTGCTGGGGCTGTTCCCCGACGCCCCGCGCTCGGAGAGCGTCGTGACGCTGCCGCGTGGCGCGACCGTGCTCCTCTACACCGACGGTCTTGTCGAGCGCCGGGGTGAGAACCTGGAAGAGGGCATCGCCCGCCTCGCCGACGTCCTACGGGAGCTCGCCGCCGAAGGGCTCGACCTCGACAGCGTGTGCGACGAGGTGCTGCGGCGCATGGTCCCCGAGCGCCCGGAGGACGACGTCGCGCTCGTCGCCGTCCGGCTCCATCGCGAGGACCTTCCTCGACCGCCCGAGGCTGGGCCGTCGGACCCACCGATCGACTGACCAGTCCGGATCGTGGAGGTCGCGGCTCGCGCAGTCGGCCGCCAGCGATGCTGGTGGCATGACTGACCTGAGCCCCGCTCCGCACGTCGTCCGCCGCGGCACCGGCGTGCCGGTCGTGTTCCTGCACGGCAACGCCGTCGACCATCGGCTGCTGCTGGGGCTCGACGACGTGTTCGCGGCGGACGGCCAGTGGGAGCGGTTCCACCTCGACCTCCCCGGCTTCGGCGCGACGCCGGCACTCCGGGAACCCGGCGGCCTGCCGGAGATCGCGGACTGGATCGACGACACCGTCACGGCGCTCCTGGGGGATCGGTCGTTCGCCGTCGTCGGGATGTCGATGGGCGGGCTGCTGGCACGCGACCTCGCGGCCCGGGTCCCCGAGCGGTGCCT
>JAHEXN010000090.1:0-6870 GCA_023252095.1 Actinomycetes bacterium
GGGCCCGCGCGATCAGCTCGGCGGTCGTGCGCACCGCCCTGACGATCGCGCTGATCTCGGTCATGCTCGTCGGCGGCTCGACGTGGGTCCTGATGCTGTTCTCGAACGTCAGCTTCGAGGACGCGTTGTTCGAGTGCACGTCGGCGTTCGCGACGGTCGGACTGACGACCGGGCTGACGTACGACCTCAACACGCCGTCACAGGTCATCATCATCGTCTTGATGTTCATCGGCCGAGTCGGCACCATTACGGCTGCCTCGGCCTTCGTGCTGCGTCGTCGGGCACCGCGGTACACCGTGCCCGAGGAACAACCCATCATCGGATAGGAGCCAGCATGGCCAGGAGCAAGGACACCTCGCCGACCGCGCCGGTCATCGTGCTGGGACTCGGGCGGTTCGGACTCGCCGTCGCGCGCTCGCTCGTGCACCTCGGGCACGACGTGCTGGCGGTCGACGAGCGCGCCGAGATCGTGCAGAAGCACGCGAGCGACTTCACGCACGTCGTCGCCGCCGACACGACCGACACCGAGGCGCTGCGACAGATCGGCGCCGAGCAGTTCGAGATCGCCGTGGTCGGCATCGGCACCGACATCGAGGCCAGCGTCCTGACGGTCCTCGGGCTGCTCGACCTCGGCGTCAACGAGGTCTGGGCCAAGGCCATCAGCGGCAAGCACGCCGCGATCCTCGAGCGAGTCGGCGCGACCCACGTGATCCGTCCGGAGTCGCAGATGGGCAAGCGGGTCGCGCATCTCGTGACCGGCACGATGACCGACTTCATCGAGTTCGACGACGGCTTCGCGATCGCCCGCACGCGCGCTCCGCAGTGCTCCGAGGCCAAGACGCTCTCGGAGGCCAACCTCCGCCAGCGCTACGGCGTCACGATCGTCGGGGTCAAGACCCGCGGCGAGGACTTCACCTACGCCCGTCCCGAGACGTACGTGACCAACGGCGACGAGCTCATCGTGTCCGGGCAGACCTCGAAGGTCGAGGCGTTCTGCGCGTTGACCTGAGTGGCGCGCCGCTCGTTCCTCGCGGCTCCAGCGGTTCGTTCCTCACCGCTGCCGGGCTGCGCCCGGGCGCCTGCCTCGCCTTCGGCTCGGCCCCTGGATCCGCCAGTGGTTGAGGCCAGGGGTATCCCCTCCGCCTGGGCCGTGGCCGGTTGTCGTCAACCCGCGACGGTGGTCACCGTGCGCGCCGTCCCGGAGGGATAGGCTGGGGTCATGTTCCTCGACCCGGGCCTGCTCGAGATCCTCGTCTGCCCCCAGTGTCGCGACCGGCTCTTCGTCGACGAGGAGGCCTCCGAGCTCGTGTGCCAGGCGTGCCAGCTGGCCTATCCCGTGACCGACGGGATCCCGACGATGCTGGTGCACGAGGCCCGCGCCGTCTGAGCGACACGTCACGTCGGGTTTCGCGTCGACTCCATGTCCGGGGCACGTGACTCGCGGTTACGATGGACCCATGGATTTCAACGTCAAGGACCTGTCGCTGGCCGAGTACGGTCGCAAGGAGATCGACCTCGCCGAGCACGAGATGCCGGGTCTGATGGCCATGCGCGAGCAGTACGGCCAGGACAAGCCCCTCGCCGGAGCCCGCATCGCCGGTTCGCTCCACATGACCATTCAGACCGCCGTGCTGATCGAGACCCTCGTGGACCTCGGCGCCGACGTCCGCTGGGCCTCGTGCAACATCTTCTCGACCCAGGACCACGCCGCCGCTGCGGTCGTCGTGGGTCGTGACGGCACCCCCGAGGACCCGAAGGGCACCCCCGTCTTCGCCTGGAAGGGCGAGACGCTCGCCGAGTACTGGGACGAGGCCGAGAAGGTCTTCGACTTCGCCGAGGGCGGCCCGAACGTGCTCCTCGACGACGGTGGCGACATCACGATGCTGCTGCACCTGGGTGTCGAGTACGAGAAGACCGGTGTCGTGCCGTCGCAGGACAGCACCGACAACGAGGAGTTCAAGGAGGTGCTGCGCGTGCTGGCCCGTTCGGTCGCCGAGAAGCCGCAGCACTGGACGAACATCGCCAAGGACATCAAGGGCGTCTCCGAGGAGACCACGACCGGCGTCCTGCGCCTGTACGACCGCTTCCGTGAGGGCACGCTGCTGTTCCCGGCGATCAACGTCAACGACTCGGTCACCAAGAGCAAGTTCGACAACAAGTACGGCTGCCGCCACTCGCTGATCGACGGCCTGAACCGCGCGACCGACGTCATGATCGGCGGCAAGGTCGCCGTCGTGTGTGGCTACGGCGACGTCGGCAAGGGCTCGGCCGAGTCCCTGCGTGGCCAGGGTGCGCGCGTCATCGTCACCGAGATCGACCCCATCTGCGCGCTGCAGGCCGCGATGGACGGCTACGAGGTCAAGCGCCTCGAGTCGGTCGTCGAGACCGCCGACATCTTCATCACGACGACCGGAAACTTCGACATCATCACGGTCGAGCACTTCCAGAAGATGAAGCACCAGGCGATCGTCGGCAACATCGGCCACTTCGACAACGAGATCAACATGGCCGGCCTGGCCAAGATCCCGAACATCGTCAAGGACGAGATCAAGCCGCAGGTCCACCAGTGGATCTTCGAGGACGGCAAGAAGATCATCGTCTTGTCGGAGGGTCGTCTGCTCAACCTCGGCAACGCGACGGGCCACCCGTCGTTCGTCATGTCGAACTCGTTCACCAACCAGGTCCTGGCGCAGATCGAGCTCTACACGAAGGCCGATCAGTACGAGCTCGGCGTCCACGTCCTGCCGAAGCACCTCGACGAGGAGGTCGCCCGCCTGCACCTCGACGCCCTGGGTGTCGAGCTGACCGAGCTCACCAAGGAGCAGGCCGCCTACCTCGGCGTGCCGATCGAGGGCCCGTACAAGGCCGACCACTACCGGTACTGAGCCACCGAGCCCAGAGCCGGAAGCCCGAGCAAGAAGCACTGACACACCGCCGTCGGCGGTCCCACCCCCATGAGCCAGCGCCGCACCCACCACGACCGCGTCCTCATCGTCGATGACGACGCGTCGCTGGCCGAGATGCTGTCCATCGTGCTCGAGGGGGAGGGGCTGACGACGGCGGTGTGTCGTTCCGGCGACAAGGTGCCGGCGGCGCTGGCGTCGTTCCGGCCCGATGTCGTCCTGCTCGACCTCATGCTGCCCGGGGTGGACGGCATGGAGGTGTGCCGCAGGATCCGTGAGGGCTCGAACGTGCCGATCGTGATGCTGACGGCCCGGTCCGACACCGACGACGTCGTGGCCGGCCTTGCGGCCGGTGCCGACGACTACATCGTCAAGCCGTTCAAGAACTCCGAGCTCGTGGCCCGCATCCGGGCCCGGCTGCGCCGCACCGACCAGATCCTCGAGCCGCTCGTGTTCGGTGACATCGTGCTCGACCCGGCCGGTCACACCGTGGAGCGAGCCGGTCAGCCACTCGACCTCACGCCCCTGGAGTTCGACCTCCTCGCGTGCCTGCTCGGCACGCCCGAGCAGGTCTTCACGCGTGAGGTGCTCCTGCAGAAGGTCTGGGGCTATCACCACCCGGGCGACACCAAGCTCGTCAACGTGCACATGACCCGGCTGCGCTCGAAGATCGAGGACGACGCCGAGAACCCGAGCATCATCCGCACCGTCCGGGGCGTGGGGTACCAGGCGATCGCCCCCGAATGACGCGGATCCGTCGTGTCGTCCGAGCCGGGCTGCGTCGGGCCCTGCGGCAGTGGCGTCGGTCGATCCGGCTGCGGGTCGTCGGCAGCACGGTGGCGTTGACGAGCCTCGCGATCGGGCTCACGGGCTGGGCGCTCCTGGCCCAGGTCGCCGACGGTCTGGCCGAGGCGCGCAGCGCGAGCGCGGTCGCCGAGGCGCGTGCCGGCCTGGACCGTGTGCGGGCCCAGCTCGAGACGACCGCCGTGACCGACGCCGCGGCGGCGAGCGAGGCGGTCGCTCAGATCGTCGACTCCCTGACGCAGAGCGGTCAGGGCCAGGGCCGGTACGACGTCGTCGTGGAGGGGCCGCTGGGCGGTGGGGGTGAGACCGCGCCGGTGCGGTCGTCCGGCGGGGTCTCGGCTGCGGTCATCCCGGACGACCTCGTCCGCACGGTGGCGTCGTCCGAGGGGCTCTACTTCCGCTTCGCGGAGGTCCCGACGGCAGGCGGTGGGTCCCGTCCCGTCGTGGTCGTCGGCAGTCGGCTCGACGTGCCCTCGACAGGTGACGACTACGGCCTCTACTACGTCTTCAGCATGGCCGACCAGCAGGCGACGCTCGACCTCGTGCGCAACGCCACGGCGCTCGCGGGACTGGCGATGATCGTGATGGTGGGCGGTGTCGCCTACGTCATGTCGCGCCAGGTGCTCGAGCCCGTGCGCCGGGCCCGGCGCACGGCGGAGCGATTCGCCGCGGGGCACCTCGAGCAGCGGATGCACGTGCGCGGCGAGGACGACATCGCGCGCCTGTCGGAGTCCTTCAACCAGATGGCGGCCAGCCTCCAGTCGCAGATCGCCCGGCTCGAGAACCTCTCGAAGCTGCAGCAGAGGTTTGTGTCGGACGTGTCGCACGAGCTGCGCACGCCCCTCACGACGATCTCGATGGCCGGCGACGTGCTGCACGAGGCGCGATCGGGCTGGGATCCCTCCACGGCCCGCGCCGCCGAGCTGCTGCGCCGCGAGCTCACGCGGTTCGAGGAGCTCCTCGCGGACCTGATGGACCTGTCGCGGTTCGACGCCGAGGCCGCCCAGCTGGAGCTCGAGACGATCGATCTGTCGGAGGTCGCCCGCCAGCTGGTCGAGGAGCCCGTGCTGACCCGCAAGGGCATCGAGGTGCGCGTGGTGGGGGCCGACGCCCCGGTCGTCACCGAGGCCGACCGGCGGCGTGTCGACCGTGTCCTGCGCAACCTCGTCGCGAACGCCGCGGCCTACAGCCGGTCCGCCGACGTCGTCGTGACGGTCGCCGAGAACGAGGCGTGCGTGTCCCTCTCGGTGCGCGACCACGGGATCGGGCTCACGGCGGAGGAGTCGCTGCGGGTGTTCGACCGCTTCTGGCGTGCCGACCCGGCGCGCGCGGCCGGAGGCACCGGGCTCGGACTCGCGATCGCTCGCGGCGACGCCCGCCTCCACGGCGGGGAGCTTCAGGTCGGCAGCATCGCGGGTCGCGGCACCGACTTCGTCCTGACCCTGCCGAAGCCGGGTGGGGACGCGAGCCGTCCGGCGCTGCAACCCCTGCGCGAGGCGGGCGACGCATGAAGCGACTCGTGACGCTCCTGGTGGCGGTGGTGACGTTGTCCGCCTGTGCGGGGCTCCCGACCTCGACCGACGTCGAGCGGGCGAGCGACGCCACGACCGAGGGTGACCTGATCACGTACCAGCCGGCGCCGCCCGCCCCCGGGGCGGAGCCGGAGGAGGTCGTGGCCGGGTTCCTCGACGCGATGCTGGCCTATCCCGTCTCCAGTGGCACCGCGAGCGCCTACCTGTCGAGCGATGCCGCGGCCGACTGGGCGGCGGGCGACGGCGTCCGGATCTACCGCTCGCCCTCGATCCGGGTGGGCGAGGTCGGCGAGACCCTGGCCCTGGTCGACCTGGAGCTCCAGGAGAGCGGTCGGCTCGACCGCAACGGCCACTTCATCGCGTCGGACGGGCCGTCGAGCGTCGCGCTCCAGCTCGTCCGCGACGCGGGGGAGTGGCGCATCTCGAACCCACCGCCGGGGCTGGCGATCACGCGGGGCTACTTCGAGACGTACTACGAGGCACGTGACGTCTTCCTGTTCGACGTCGAGGGCGACGAGCTCGTGGCCGATCCCGTGCACCTCCAGGCCGGCGACCGGCTCGCGACGTCGTTGACGGCCGCCCTGGTGGCCGGGTCGCGCCCCCGCGTCGCCGGCGAGACGCGCACGTACGTGCCGGACGCGAGTGACTGGAAGCCGGCCGTCACGGTCGCGGAGGGTCGGGCGACGGTCGAGTTCGACACGTCGCTCACGACGCTCGACCTGGAGGTGCGACGACGGCTCTCGGCCCAGGTCGTGCGGACCCTCGGGCAGGTCCCCGACGTCGAGGTCGTGCGCATCGTGGGCAGTGACGGGCCGCTCGTGGCAGGGGGCACCGCCGATCAACCGGTCACGGCGTGGGCGCGCTTCGACCCGCCCCCGCCCACGGGCCGTCCGGGTGCCGTCGTCGACGATGTCGTGTCGACGCTCGCCGGCGGTGTCGCGACCCCCGTCGAGGGTCTGCCTGACGACGTGGCAGCCACGGCGATCCTGGTGGCCACCCGACCCGGTGCGTGGGCGGCGGTCGGCGTGGACGGGGTGGTCCGGGTCGTCGACGCCGCGGGCGAACGGGTCGAGCAGGTCGTCGATCCCGTCTCGCTCTCGTGGGACGTGGACGGTCGTCTGTGGCTCGTCGACCGCCCCCAGGGTGTGCTCAGGGTCCGGTTGGTGTCGGGATCCGGTGTCGTGGCCGTCCCGACCGACGCCACGCTGACCGGTGTCACGGCCTTCGCCCTGGACCCCGGTGGCACCCGGTACGCCGTCACGCGCGGCGCCGGCGACGTCCTCGCGGGGGCCGTGACCGGTGCGGGCGACCGGGACACCGTGCCGAGGCTGTCGGCACCGGCCCAGATCGCGCCAGACGTCGCGAACCCCGCCGGCGTGGTCTGGATTGGCGCCAGCCGCATCGCGGTCGTCGGCGACGGTGAGACCGGGCGGCAGGTGTACCGGGCGTCGATCGACGGCTCGCCCTCGGACGGGTCCGCCGGTACGGCTCCTCGACTGCCCAACGTCGCGATCGCGTCGGTCGCGGCGGGCGTGGGCGACGATCCGGACCTGTACGTCACCGACGACCGCTCCCGGCTCTGGTACCTGCCTGCGGGCGGGGCATGGCGCCTGCTCGGGGTCACGGCGCGA
>JAHEXN010000090.1:6880-11097 GCA_023252095.1 Actinomycetes bacterium
GACGCTGATCGTCCACAGGGTGCGCCCGTCCACGGGTCGTCCGCCGGGCTGTCCGGCGCGGTCGGGGCCGCGGCAGGATCGGGGCGTGGTCTCCGGGCATCCGTGGCGGGCGGCAGCCGCCGATCTCGCGGTCGGTGCCGACTGTGCCGGGTGCGGCGTGCCGGGACTGGGCTGGTGTCGCGACTGCGCGATCGCCTGCCGTCCCGCTCCCCGGCTCGTGCCGGGGGTCGCCGACGTCCCGGTCGTGGCGGTGGTCGACAACGTCGGCCCGATGGCGCGCGTCGTCGTGGCGTGGAAGGACCGAGGACGGTTGCGGCTCACGGAACCGCTCGGTCGCCTGCTCGCCGTCGGGTGCTCGTGGCTGCCCCTCGCCGGGCGGGCGGGCCTGGTCCCCGTGCCGACCGCACGGGCTCAGGTGCGGCGTCGTGGGGCCGACCCGGTCAACCTCCTGGCCGCTCGGGCGGTGGGGGACCTCGGTGCCGTGGGGATCGAGGCGGTCCTGCTTCCCTCGCTGCGGCGCAGGCGGGCGACCCGGGACCAGGCCGGACTCGGCGCCCGCGAACGTCAGGCCAATGTCAGGGGTGCGTTCGCGGCGGACCACTCCTTCGTGAGCCGCTGCGTCCGGGCCGGGATCGACGAGGTCGTCGTGGTCGACGACGTGCTCACGACCGGCGCGTCGGCGCGGGAGGCGGTTCGAGCGCTCGCGGCGGTGGGGGTGCGCACGACGGCGGTCGTGGTGGTCGCCCACACGCCCGGGCCCGGAGCCGACCGCACCTGAGAAGTGCGAGAACTTCACGCCGCACCCCTTTCGCCGGGGGGCCGGTCGGTCTACGGTCGTGAACATGGCATGAACGTTCGTCCACCGATACGGAGGCACTCATGGAAATCGTCGTCACGGGCCGCAACAGCGAGATCTCGGAAAGATTCCGTGAGCGGGTTCACGAGAAGCTGCAGCGCATCGACAAGTTCGACAGTCGCCAGCGGATCAGCCGGGTCGACGTCGAGGTGACCCACGAGAAGAATCCTCGCCAGCACGACCGGGCCGCCCGCGTGGAGCTCACGCTCCGCTCCCGCGGTCCCGTCGTCCGGGCCGAGGCCTGCGCGACCGACCAGGCCTCCGCGCTCGACGCCGCCGTCGAGAAGCTGCACTCGCGGCTGCGGCGTGCCGCCGACCGTCAGCGGATCCATCACGGTCAGCACGCCCCCGTCTCGCTCGCCGAGGCCACGGCTGCCGTGCCCGACGGTCTGCTCTCCGACGCGGGCCCCGTGGTCGAGGAGCCGCCGTCGCCGGTGCAGATCGACGGTGACGGCCCGATGGTCGTCCGCGAGAAGACGCACCGGGCGCCGGCGATCACGCTCGACCAGGCGCTGTACGAGATGGAGCTCGTCGGACACGACTTCTATCTCTTCGTCGAGAAGGACTCGATGCAGCCGAGCGTCGTGTACCGGCGTCACGGCTACGACTACGGCGTGATCCACCTGGACCCGTCGCAGGACTGAGCACACCGAGCGGGGACGGGGCACGCATCGACCACGATGCGTGCCCCGCCCCTGTCTGCGGCCGCTGCCGCGCTCGGTTGGCCGCAAGACCTGGGCATCAGTGCCGGTCCGCGTGCGAAGTCCGCCGTGCGTGGCATAGTTCGCAGCGTGGCCGACGTCAATCAACGCATCCGCGTCCTGCTCGTCGACGACCAGGAGCTGTTCCGGCGCGGTGTCAGCATGGTGCTCAGTGCCGACCCCGACCTCGACCTCGTCGAGGTCAACGGGGGCGAGGAGGCTCTGACGCAGGTCGCGGACAACCCGCCGGACGTCGTCCTGCTCGACGTGCGGATGCCGGGTCGCAGTGGCGTCGAGATCTGCGCGGCGATCAAGGCCACCTCGCCCACGACGGGCATCATCATGCTCACGGCCAGCGACGAGGAGTCCGATCTCTACGAGTCGATCAAGAGCGGCGCGTCGGGCTATCTCCTCAAGGACGGATCCACGTACGACCAGGTGGCCGAGGCCGTCCGACTCGTCGCGTCCGGACAGTCCCTCATCAGTCCCACGATGGCCACCAAGCTGCTCGAGGAGTTCGTCCAGATCTCCAAGGGGCCGGCGCCGTCGGCGAGCCTCACGGTCCGCGAGCTCCAGGTCCTGCGGCAGGTGGCCCGCGGTCTCTCCAACCGGGAGATCGCGGGCGAGCTCTACATCAGCGAGAACACGGTCAAGAACCACATCCGCAACATCCTCGAGAAGCTGCAGATGAAGTCGCGCATGGAGGCTGCCATGTACGCCGTGCGCAGCAAGCTCGTCGACGACGTCTGAGTCCGGGCCGGTTCATGACCACCGCGCCGGAACGGTTCACCGTCCTCCAGGCACGCCGTCTCGCGCTCGGGGCGCTGGGATTTGCCCGCGGACGTCCCACGGGCACGGTCTCGGCCGGCCACCTGCGTGCCACGATCGACCGGCTCGGGATCTTCCAGATCGACTCGGTCAACGTCCTGCAGCGGGCGCACTACCTGCCCCTCTACTCGCGGCTGGGCCCGTACGACGTCGAGATGCTGCACCGGGCGTCGTCCCGGGCACCTCGCCGGCTCGTCGAGTACTGGGCCCACGAGGCCGCGCTCCTCGACGTCCGTCTCTGGCCGGCCTTCGGCTTCCGACGCGGCGACGAGTCGCGGATGTGGGGCGGCCCGAAGGCCGTGGCCCGCGAGAAGCCGGAGTTCGTGTCCTGGGTGCTGGAGGAGGTCCGCCGTCGCGGCCCCCTCACGGCGCGCCAGATCGAGGAGGACCTGCCTCGTGACCGGTCGCACTGGGGATGGAACTGGTCGGAGGGCAAGCAGGCGCTCGAGTACCTCTTCTACGTCGGCCAGGTCATGGCGGCCGGTCGCACGGCGCAGTTCGAGCGCTTCTACGACCTGCCCGACCGGGTCCTGCCTCCCGAGGTCGCCGGGCAGCCGGACCTGCCGGCCGACGCGGCGCATCGGGTGCTCGTCGAGCACGCGGCCCGCGCGCTGGGCATCGGCACCGCCCCGTGCCTGCGCGACTACTTCCGGCTCGCGCCCGCGCCCACCCTGCAGGCGATCGACGAGCTCACGGAGTCCGGCGTGCTGGTGCCGGCCACGATCGACGGCTGGGCGCGCCCAGCCTGGCGCCACCGTGATGCAGTCGTGCCCCGGCGGGTTCGCGCCCGGGCTCTGGTCAGTCCGTTCGACCCGCT
The DNA here is from genome assembly GCA_023252095.1 of Actinomycetes bacterium. GTDB lineage: Bacteria > Actinomycetota > Actinomycetes > Propionibacteriales > Nocardioidaceae > Aeromicrobium. The sequence goes on from JAHEXN010000090.1 coordinate 10,083, forward strand.
CGTGTTCGAACGCGCCCGCCTCAAGCAGCTCTTCGACTTCGACTACCGCATCGAGATCTACGTCCCGGCCGAGAAGCGAGTGCACGGGTACTACGTGCTGCCGTTCCTGTTGGGCGACCGCCTCGTGGCTCGGGTCGACCTGAAGCACGACCGGGCGACCGGTCGGGTCCTGGTGCTCGGCGCCCACGCCGAGAGCCATGCGCCGGCGCACACCGCGGTTGAGCTGGCGGCCGAGCTCGACCTCCTCGCGGGGTGGCTGGGAGCCAGCGGCGTCACGGTCGGAGAACGGGGCGACCTGGCCGCGACGCTGTCCGCAGCCGTCAGCGCGCGTGCCCGGGCCCGGGAGTCTGGCGATACCACCTAGACTCGACCCGTTCAGGCCATCCTGCTCCGGCCCATCTGCGAGGAAGTGCATCCGCGTGCCCAAGATCATCGACAAGATCCTTCGCGCCGGCGAGGGGAAGATCCTTCGTCAGCTCGAGGCCATCGCCGACCAGGTCAACGACCTCGCCGACGACTACACCGGTCTGAGCGACGACGAGCTGCGCGGCATGACCGATGAGTTCCGTGAGCGGCTCGCCGAGGGCGAGAGCCTCGACGACCTGTTGCCGGAGGCGTTCGCGGTCGTGCGCGAGGCGGCCGACCGGGTCCTGGGCCAGCGTCACTTCGACGTGCAGATCCTCGGTGGCGCGGCGCTGCACCTCGGCAACATCGCCGAGATGAAGACCGGTGAGGGCAAGACGCTCGTCTCGACCCTGCCGGCATACCTCAACGCGCTCGCGGGCAAGGGTGTCCACGTCGTCACGGTCAACGACTACCTCGCCCGCTACCACGCGGAGTGGATGGGTCGCGTGCACCGCTTCCTGGGCCTCACGGTCGGCGCGATCCTGCCGGGCATGCCGGCAGCCGAGCGCCGGGCGGCGTACGCGTGCGACATCACGTACGGCACCAACAACGAGATGGGCTTCGACTACCTGCGCGACAACATGGCGACCGATCTGGCCTCCTGCGTGCA
>JAHEXN010000091.1 GCA_023252095.1 Actinomycetes bacterium
GAGACCGAGCCGCAGCGCAAGGACGTCAAGATCGAGCTGCCGATCGAGGCACACCTGCCGACCGACTACGTGCCGAGCGAGCGCCTCCGGCTCGAGGTCTACAAGCGGCTCTCCGCCGTCGCGAACCTCGAGGAGATCGAGGAGCTGCGAGCCGAGCTCGTCGACCGCTACGGCGAGCCCCCGGCCGAGACCGAGACGCTGCTGGAGGTCGCCCGCCTGCGGGTCGCGGTGTCGGACGCCGGCGTCGAGGAGATCACGAGTGCCGGTCCCAACGTCCGCTTCGCGGGGGTCAAGCTCGCCGACTCGGCTCAGATGCGGATGCGTCGCATCTATCCCAAGAGCCTCTACAAGCCCACGACCGACACCCTCCTCGTCCCGCGTCCGCGCGAGGCCCAGGTCGGCGGCAAGCCCCTGGCCGGCCGCGAGCTGCTCGAGTGGACCCGCACCGTCATCACGACCCTCGCCGCCTGAGCCACCACGCCCTGGGCGGTGAGGCTGTCGGCCTTGGGTGAGCCGGGCGGTGAGTGTGTCGGCCTACCGGGCGCACGAAGGCCGACACACTCACCGCCCCGGGCGGGTGACAGGGGAGAATGGGCGCATGAGCGACGAGCCGCGGACGACAGGTGCCGCGCTGCTGGAGCTCGTGGACGTGATGGACCGACTACGTCGCGAGTGCGCCTGGACAGCGGAGCAGACCCACGAGACCCTGGCGCGTTACGTGCTGGAGGAGACGCACGAGGTGCTGGAGGCGCTCGACTCCGGTGACGCTGAGCAGCTGCGCGACGAGCTCGGCGACCTCCTGATGCAGGTCGTGTTCCACGCGCGGATCGGCGCCGAGCGCACCGACGGGAGCCGCTTCGACGTCGACGACGTGGCGCGGGGCATCACCGACAAGCTGCGACGCCGCAATCCTCACGTGTTCGGCGACGGCACGGCGCGCACCCCCGCCGAGATCGACGCCGCGTGGCAGGCCGTCAAGGCGCAGGAGAAGGCCGAGCGGCCAGGGGGCGGGGAAACAGCCTCGGTGCACGACGGGATCCCGGCCACGCTGCCCGCCCTCGCCTACGCCGACAAGGTCCTGAAGCGTCTCGGCGACCCGTCCGCAGAGGCCGTCGTGGGCGATGCCGACGACATCGGCTCGCGACTGCTCGCGCTCGTCGCCGAGGCCCGCGCGGCCGGTGTCGACGCGGAGGAGTCGCTGCGGCGCACGGTCCGCGCCCTGCCGGACGCTCCTGCCTGACGGCCGCACGGCCGAGCCTCTCCGATCCGGTGGACCCGTGGCCCTAGGCTGGGCCCCGCACGTGACACCCCTTCTCTGAGGAGACCCATGGCCAGCATCGAAGCCGTCGGAGCACGCGAGATCCTCGACTCGCGCGGCAACCCCACCGTGGAGGTCGAGGTCGCCCTCGACGACGGCAGCATCGGGCGTGCCGCGGTGCCGTCCGGCGCGTCGACCGGCCAGTTCGAGGCCGTCGAGCTGCGTGACGGCGGCGAGCGCTACGGCGGCAAGGGCGTCCTCAAGGCGGTCGAGGCCGTCAACGGGGAGCTCGGTGGTGCCATCGTCGGCTTCGACGCTGATGACCAGCGCGCGATCGACAACGCGATGAACGACATCGACGGCACGTCGAACAAGGCCACGTACGGCGCCAACGCGATCCTCGGCATCTCGCTCGCCACGGCGCACGCCGCGGCCGAGTCGGCGGGTCTCCCGCTGTTCCGCTACGTCGGCGGCCCCAACGCGCACGTCCTGCCCGTCCCGATGATGAACATCCTCAACGGCGGCGCCCACGCCGACTCCAACGTCGACGTCCAGGAGTTCATGATCGCGCCGATCGGTGCGCCCACGTTCGCCGAGGCGCTGCGTCAGGGCACCGAGGTCTACCACGCGCTGAAGAGCGTCCTGAAGGCCGACGGCCTCTCCACGGGCCTGGGCGACGAGGGCGGCTTCGCGCCGAACCTGTCGTCCAACCGCGCCGCGCTCGACCTCATCGCGAAGGCCGTCGAGACGACCGGGCTCAAGCTCGGCACCGACATCGCGCTCGCGCTCGACGTCGCCGCGTCGGAGTTCCACTCCGGCGACGGCTACACGTTCGAGGGTGCCGCCAAGACGGCCCAGGAGATGACCGACTACTACGCCGAGCTCGTCGCCGCCTACCCGATCGTCTCGATCGAGGACCCGCTCGACGAGGAGGACTGGGACGGCTGGATCACGATCACGTCGGAGCTGGGCGACAAGGTGCAGCTCGTCGGCGACGACCTGTTCGTCACCAACGTTGAGCGGCTGTCGCGTGGCATCGCCGAGGGCGCGGCCAACTCGATGCTCGTCAAGGTCAACCAGATCGGCTCGCTCAGCGAGACGCTCGACGCCGTCGACCTCGCGCACCGGGCCGGCTTCACCAACATGATGAGCCACCGCTCCGGCGAGACCGAGGACACGACGATCGCCGACCTCGCGGTGGCCACGAACTGCGGCCAGATCAAGACCGGCGCCCCGGCCCGCTCGGACCGTGTCGCCAAGTACAACCAGCTCCTGCGCATCGAGGAGCTGCTGGGGTCGGCCGCGGTCTACGCCGGCGCCTCGGCGTTCCCGCGCCTGTCGGTCTGAGTCCGATGGCAGGACCACGCGGATCCACGGGGCCGGGCCGGGGGAAGACCCCCAGCCCGGCGTCGCGGGCGCGTGGTGCCGCCGGCCGGCCCACCCGGCCGTCGCGCTCGACGACCTCGTCCTCGGCGACGCGGCGTCCGGGGCAGCGTGCGCCACGCATCCCCAGTGGTGCGGGCGGCTCGCGGTTCACGACCCGCGCGATGGTGCTGCTCGCGGTCATGGTGCTGCTGATCGCGTCGTACACGGCGTCGCTGCACACGTGGTGGCAGCAGCAGCAGGAGATCCGGTCGACCGAGGCCAAGATCGAGACCCAGAAGAGCGCGATCGCTGAGCTCCAGGACGACGCGGCGCGCTGGGACGATCCGGCGTACGTCGAGCAGCAGGCCCGTGCCCGGTTCGGGTGGGTCCTGCCCGGTGAGGTCGGGTACCGCGTCGTCGATGCCGACGGCGAGGTCGAGGGCGACGTGCCACAGCTCGCGGAGCCGCCCAGTGAAAAGCCGCCGGAGTGGTACGAGAAGCTCTGGGACAGCACGACGGTGGCCGGGCAGGAGCCCGTCAAGCCCACGGCGCCCCCGGAGGACCCCAACCAGCCCTTGCAGCCGGAGAGTCAGTGACCAGCTCCTTCACCCGTCCGCCCGGTGCCGTGCCGCCGAGCGAGGCCGACCTCGCGGCGATCCGCGAGCAGCTCGGACGTCCCGCCCGCGGCGTCGTGACGATCGCGTCGCGTTGTCCCTCCGGGCATCCGAACGTCGTCATGACCGAGCCGCGCCTGCCTGACGGCACGCCGTTCCCCACGCTCTACTACCTGACGTGCCCGCGGCTGGCCGGGGCGATCGGCACGCTCGAGGCGGCCGGGGTCATGGCCGACATGAGTCAGCGACTCCTCGAGGACGACGACTTGGCCGCGGCTTACCGCCGAGCGCACGAGTCCTACCTCGCCGAGCGCGAGGCCATCGGCCACGTGCCGGAGATCGACGGCATCTCGGCCGGCGGCATGCCCACCCGAGTCAAGTGCCTGCACGTCCTCGTGGGTCACGCGCTCGCGAAGGGCCCGGGGGCCAACCCGCTCGGCGACGAGGCCGTCGCGATGCTCGGCGACTACTGGGGCAGCTCCAGCTGCGCCCCCGCAGGCTGAGCCGCTGGTCGAGTGGGCCCGAGGGACGAGGGCCCGTATCGAGACCCGTACAGGTGCTCGGGGCCACGACCACCCGCGGGGGTGGGATCGTCGCCCGACCTCCCGTCACTAGGGTGGACGCCATGAGACGCGTCGCGGCGATCGATTGCGGGACCAACTCGATCCGGCTCCTGGTCACCGATCTCGGCCCCGACGGGAGTGCCCACGACCTGGTCCGCGACATGCGGATCGTCCGGCTGGGGGAGGGCGTCGACCGCACGGGCCGGCTCGATCCGGCGGCGATCGAGCGCACCGTCACGGCGACCCGTGAGTACGCGCTCACGATCGGCGAGATGGGGGTCGACGCGATCCGGTTCTGCGCGACCTCGGCTGCTCGCGACGCGGAGAACGCCGACGAGTTCCGGTCCGCGATCCACGCCGTGCTGGGCCAGGACCCCGAGATCCTCACGGGCGATGCAGAGGCGCGTGCGTCCTTCCTCGGAGCCACGTCGGAGCTGGGTCCGGAGCCCGCGCTCGTGGTCGACATCGGCGGAGGCTCCACCGAGCTCGTGCGCGGCGCCGACGGGGAGGTGCACTCCGCCGTCTCGCTCGACATCGGCTCGGTCCGCCTGACCGAGCGCTTCCTGGCGAGCGACCCGCCGTCGATCAGCGAGATCACCGACCTCGTCGACCACCTCGACGCGCTCCTCGCCCCGGCGATCGCCGGCTGGGAACCGGTCGACCGGTTCATCGGGGTCGCGGGCACCGTCACGACCGTCGCGGCGCACGCCCTGCAGCTCTCGACCTACGACAGCGACCGCATCCACGGGGCCCGCCTGCCCGTCGAGCAGGTGCGAGAAGCGTGCATCTCGCTCGTGCAGATGCCGGTCGCCGACCGGCGCCACCTGCCGTTCATGCACCCCGGGCGTGCTGACGTCATCGGCGCGGGTGCGCTGATCCTCGACCGCCTGCTCGAGCTCGCGCCGCTGGCCACTGACGAGGTCGTCGTGAGCGAGCGTGACATCCTCGACGGCATCGCGCGGAGTGCCGTGGAGGCCCAGCCCTCGAATTGACTTTCCGACTCGGAATGTTAATGTCTTTCTATAGTGGAAAGTCAATCCGAGGAGAGTCTCCATGAGTGATTCCACGCACGGGTCCGAGTTCCTGAACGACGGCGAAAACGCCTCACTGGCCGCCGTGGCCGCCGCTCGGCGCGCTGCGGCCGACCGCCTGGTCACGCCGTGGTGGTACCACCCGATCCTCGGCGCCCTGTTCGCCGGCTACGCCCTCACGATCGCCCTCGGCGACAGGTGGGTCCTGCTGGCTGGGGTCGTCGTGTTCTTCGCGGGCCTTGCCTTGTTGGTCGGGGCCTACCGTCGCAAGACCGGCATCTGGCTCTCCGGCTTCGAGGCTGGTGGCGCCACGAAGTGGGCCTACCTCATGGGGGTCGTCGGCGGTCTGGGCATCGTCGCCGCGGTCCTGCTCAGCTACACCGACGCGTCTGATGCCTGGGTGTGGGCCGTCGCCGTGGCCATGGGTGTCGCGATCGTCCCGATCGGCCGTACGTACGACCGTGAGCTCCGCGCCGAGCTCCGGGGCGAGAAGTGACGCAGGACCAAGCGCCTGCCTTCGACGAGGTGATCCACGCGCCGTTGCGGCTGCGGATCTGTGCGTTCCTCGACGCCGTCTCGTCGGCCGAGTTCGGCGCGCTCCGCGAGGTCCTCGAGGTGGCCGACTCGGTCGTGAGCAAACACCTCAAGGTCCTGGCCGAGGCGGGTTACGTCAAGCTCGAGAAGCCCACCGGCCGGGGCCGTGTGCGGACCTGGGTGCGCCTGACCGACGAGGGTCGCGCCGCCTACCGTGGGCACGTCGCGGCGCTGCGCAGCATCACCGCCGACGCGTCACCTGACTAGGCTGACGCCGCTCCCGTAGCCCAATCGGCAGAGGCAGACGGCTTAAACCCGTCCCAGTGTGGGTTCGAGCCCCACCGGGAGCACCGCAGGTGGTTCGCTTGGACTCGTCGAGGCCGATCGTTCTGAGTCGCGCCCGGCGCTGATGTGGCAGGGGTTGCCGCTGTGACCGACAGACCGAAGCCTCGACCCAAGGGGCCGACCCCGTGGTGGTTCTTCGTGCTGGTGTCGGCGACGCCTGCCTTTCAGCTCGCGACGGGACTGGCCGACAACTCCACGTGGCGTGTCATGTTCGGGCTGGCGTACTTCTCGTTCCTGCCAGCTCTCATCGCGCTGGACCGCCAGCAGGCTCGCCGACGCCTCGAGCAGTGATTCGCTCGAAGGTGGGCCGAGACCTCAACCGAGGCGCACGGCGGTGAGGTCGTGGATCTCGCGGCCCGCCGCGATGCCCTTGGCCTCGAACCGCGTCAGCACGCGGCCCTCCCAGCGTTCGCTCGGGCCACCCTCGAAGTCGGGGGAGCCGGCCACGACCTCGGCCATCTGCGTGGCGTACTCGGCCCAGTCGGTCGCCATGCGCCAGACGCCACCCGGGCGGAGCACGCGTGCCGCGAGCGAGGCGAACTCCGGCGTGACGAGCCGGCGCTTGTGGTGTTTCTTCTTGTGCCAGGGATCGGGGAAGTTGACCCAGAGCTCGTCGACGGAGGCCTCGGGGATCATGGTCGTGAGCGCCTCGGCCGCGTTGACGACCGCCATGCGGATGTTGGTCAGCTCGCCGTGCCGCACCCCGATCAGGGTCTGCGCGACGCCCGGGACGTAGACCTCGAGCCCGAAGAAGTTGGTCCCAGGGGACTGCGTCGCCGCGTGCACGATGACCTCGCCGCGACCGCTGCCGATCTCCACCACGAGGGGAGCGGTGCGCCCGAACTCGGCCACTGCGTCGAAGCGGTGCGCCGGGTGCACCGACGTGGAGGGGCCGTCCTGCGGGACGTCGAGCACGATGCGGTCGGCGAGCAGGTCCCACGCCTTCTGCTGCCGTGGGTTCAGCCGCCCGCCGCGGCGGGTGAACGAGACGGGCTCGGTCCGGAAGGCCCGGTCGGCAGGATCTGGACGGGTGTCGGCCGAATCGGACATGGTGCGCACCTTATCCAGCGCGCGACGATGGCTCCATGAAGGCCATGGCATGACGAGCGACGTGATCGAGCCCGACGGCAAGGACTGGACCTGGGTCCTGCGCGAGCCGTGTCCCGAGTGCGCCTTCGTCGCGGCCGACGTGGACCCGGCCGTCGTCGGAGCCGTCGTCGGCACCCATGTCGAGCGATGGACGCGAGTGCTCGAGCGACCCGACGCGGCGGTGCGTCCGCAGGCCGACCGTTGGTCGGACCTGGAGTATGCCTGCCACGTCCGCGACGTGTGCACGATCTTCGCGGGCCGGATCGACCAGATGCTGGCCGAGGACCCCGCGCACTTCGCCAACTGGGACCAGGATGCCGCCGCGCTGGAGCGCGACTACGCGCACGCCGATGCGGCGCAGGTTGCCGGCGAGATCGCGGTCGAGGCGCGACGCCTCCAGGACTCCCTCGGCCGCGTCGGCGAGGGCGACTGGCAGCGCCACGGCCTGCGGTCGAACGGCTCGGCGTTCACGATCGCGACGCTCGCGCAGTACCTGCTGCACGACCTCGAGCACCACCTCGTCGACGTCAACGGCTAAGGGTCCGCAGCTCGCGGGCACTTTCGCTCCACGCGGTACTGCGCACTGCGTGGTACTGTTCAACGCATGGATGCCACACAGCTCCTCAAGGGAGTGCTCGACGTCGCGGTCCTGGCGGTCGTCGAGGCCGAGGACGGCTACGGCTACGACGTCGTGCGCCGGCTCCGCGCCGCCGGGCTCGAGGACGTCGGCGACGCGTCGGTCTACGGCACGCTTCGCCGGCTCTACTCCGCCGGAGCGCTCACGTCGTACGTCGTTCCCTCCGAGGAGGGGCCGCACCGCAAGTACTACGGCATCACCGACCACGGCCGCACGATGCTCGGGCACCAGCGCAAGACCTGGTCCGAGTTCGCCGCGACCATGACCGATCTCCTGACCCCGGAGGCAGCAGCATGACCACGACGGTTCCCACCGAGATCGCCTCCTTCGCCACGAGCGTGCGTGCCGAGCTCGCCGACCTTCCCGCCGAGGAGGTCGAGGAGCTCACCGAGGGGCTCGAGGCCGACCTGGCCGAGGCATTCCGCGAGGACCTCGCCCGCGAGCTCGGCGATCCGTCGGTCTACGCGGCCGAGCTGCGTGCTGCGGCCGGCCTGCCCGCCCCTGTCGCGGGGAAGCGTCACACGTCGGTCGCCGACACGGTGCGGGCGTTCGGGCGCGACTCCCGGGCCTTCGTCGCCGACCATCCAGGACTCGACCGCGCCGTCGCGTACGTCGTGTCCTTGCGTCCGGCCTGGTGGTTGCTGCGGGCCTGGGCGGCGTGGCTCGTGCTGGGGGAGGTGCTCGGCACCGGTGGTGGCCTGGGCTCCCTCGTGGTCCTCGTGCTGTTCGCGATCGGCAGCGTCGCCCTGGGCATGGCGCACCGGCCGCAGTGGGTCAACGCGGTCGTCATCGCCGGCAACGTCGTCGCGGCGGTCGTCGTGCTCGGGATGGCGGCCTCGCTCCCGTCGTCCCTGTCGGGTTCGGGGTCGACGTACGACGACACGGGCTACGTCGAGGACGCCTCCGGTGTGTACCTCGACGGGCAGCAGGTCACCAACGTCTTCGCCTACGACTCCGCGGGACAGCCGATCACGGACGTCCAGCTCTTCGACCAGGACGGTCGTCCGCTGTCGACCGTGGTGCCGGGGGTCAACGGCTGCCTCGACGTGAACTGCGTCGACGTCGGGTTCTGGTCGGCGATGACCCTGGTGACCGGCGAGGACGTCTTCAACGTCTACCCGCTCGAGATGATCGAGGCCCGGACCGACGACTTCGGGGAGTACGTGCCGGTGCCGAACGCTCAGCCGATGACCCCTGCGGCTCCCTTCGCGCAGGTGCCCGCCCTGAGCCCGACGGCGGGCCCGGACGCGACTCCGACGCAGGCGCCGACGCCATAAGGGAGCCGGCGCGGAAGCCGCCCGTTCGGTTGCGCACAGAAACCGCACAGACGGGAGCAAAACCCCGGTACCGTGCGTTGTATAGGGTGAACCCATCAGGCTCGATGATGCGAGCCGACCTCCCGGAGGGAATCATGCACAGCTCGAACCCCGTCTTCTCCCGCAACGAGAGCTTCAACGGCCGCTCGTCGTCGGTCCAGACCGATCCGTCGCAGTGGACCATCGACACCAACGCCCAGCCGGGTTACGCCCCGCCGCACGCCGCCTCGAGCGATCGCATGACGATCGACTCGGTCGTCGAGAAGACGGCCGTCACGCTCGGCGTCGTCATCGCCGCAGCCGCTGTGGCCTGGGTCGTCATCGGTCAGGTCGTCCTCGGTGAGGACTCGATCGGCCGCACCATCGTCGACCAGGACGCCCTCAACCGCGCCTTCGCCTTCGCTGCGGTCGGCGCGATCGTGGGCCTCGTGCTCTCGCTCGTCAACTCCTTCAAGAAGGTCATCAGCCCGGCGCTCGTCATCGCCTACGCGGTGTTCGAGGGCGTCTTCGTGGGTGCCCTGTCGAAGGTCGTCTCGACCTACGTCGGTGACGTGAGCATCGTCTTCCAGGCGATCGTCGGCACGTTCGTCGCCTTCGGTGCGACGCTTGCGGCCTACAAGTTCTTCAACATCCAGGTCACCGACAAGTTCCGCAAGGTCGTCACGATCGCGGTCTTCGCGTTCGCCGGTGCGGTGCTGCTGAACCTGCTCCTGTCGGTCACGGGCGTCGTCGACGGCGGCGGCCTGCGTGGCTTCAACATGCTCGGCCTGGCCGTCTCGGCCATCGCCGTCGTGCTGGCCGTCCTGATGCTCGTCCTCGACTTCGACTACGTCGAGAAGGGCGTGCAGGCGGGTCTGCCGAAGCGCGAGTCCTGGCGTGCGGCCTTCGGCCTCACGGTCACGCTGATCTGGCTGTACATCGAGATCCTGCGCATCCTCGCGATCCTGCGCGGCAGCGACTGATCCTCGGCTCCGACTGACACGAACGCCCCCGACCGGTTCGCCGGTCGGGGGCGTTCGTGCGTCGTGGTCCCGGGTGGCTAGCGCAGGCGGCGCAGGACACCGGCCCAACGGCCGGCCCGGCGCACCTCGGTGCCGGAGCGCTGCGCGGCCTCCTCGGCGGCCTCCTCGACCGGCATCATCTCCTCGGTCTCGCCCGGGTGCTCCTCCAGCGGCTCGCTGCGCCGCTCGTGGATCGCGTCGGCGAGCGACGGCAGGAGCGCTCGTGCCATGGCCGCGTAGCCCGACGCCGACGGGTGGAAGCGGTCGTCGCCGAACATCAGGTCGTGGTGCTCCCGGATCATCGACGCCAGGAGCGAGCCCAGGGACACGGTGCGCGCACCGGCCTCGATCGCGCCGACGGTCTGCTTGCGGGCCATGCGGCGGCTCTGCAGCCGGGCGATGCTGCGCAGGGGCTGCATCAGCGGCTTGACCGTGCCGAGGTCGGGGCACGTGCCCACGACCACGTCGGTGCCGGCGGCGACGAGCCGGCTGATCGCGACCTGCAGGTCGCCGACTGCGTGGCTCATCGACTTCAGGTGGGTCACGTCGTTGGCGCCGATCACGATGACCGCGACGTCGGCACCGAACTCCAGACCGCGATCGACCTGCTCGGCGAGGTCGCTGCTCTCGGCACCCACGACCGCGACGCTGCGCACCTGGACCGGCCCCTGCACGAGCTGGGCGAGACCCCACCCCATCAGGGCCGGGGGCGTCGTCATCTGGGTCTGCATGCCGTACCCGACCGCCGCCGAGTCGCCGAGCACCAGGAGGCGCACGGTCTCGCCCGACAGGTTGTCGCCGTACAGGCCGTCGGGCGATGGCGGGCGGGCGTCGGTCACGCCGATGAGGCGGCGGGCCAGCACCGTCTCGCCGAACAGGAAGCCCACCGACGCCCCGACGGCGCCGGCGGTCCCCAGGGCGGTGGTGGCGGCCACACGTCGACTGACACGCATGGGCCCAGCCTAGTGACCGGGTCCTTCCCGGGCCCCTCGGCGCCATGACCGATGATGGGTGACATGTCCGACACCGTGCCGAATCTGCGCGACCTCCACGGCATCGCCATCGACGACGGGGTGGTGGCGCCGGGACGGCTGCTCCGCAGTGCGGCGCCCGCCGTCGGTGACGCCGCGCCGGCCGGGGTGCCCTGGCCGCCGACGGCCGTCATCGACCTGCGGTCGGCCAGCGAGATCGAGCCGGAGCACCCGCTGTCCGACCATGCCGCGATCCACCGTGTCCCGCTGCTCGGCGCGCTCCGTCCTGGGGCGGCGCGGGCCAGCGACCTGACGGGTCTCTACCGCGTCGTGGTGGAGTCGGCCGGTCC